>JAQULX010000001.1 GCA_028718465.1 Dehalococcoidales bacterium
CCAGCTCATCCCGGAGTACTGACTTCAGGCGAGCACAGGGATCGCCGTAGATGGGACACGTACTGCAGTTCATTAAGGTTCCTCCCATGGACGACCTGTCGTGGGGTCATATCCAAAAGTTCTAAGATAGTGGAATTCTTCGCAATAGCGCCAGCCGTCGTTAAAGCTGGCTGCATATGTTTCCAGGTCTCTCCGGAATATGTCGTCGACCTCATTTTCCTCTGCCAGTCCGACAAGGTATCCACGGAGAACCTCTGGCCGATCAGCGGGGTCAGTGGGGTCCGAGTAAATCTTGACCGTTCCTTCTATAAGGTTCCTAATTTCCATCGATAGCCCATCGTGGCAGATTAGTTCAACTTCACTCATTGGTTTGTGCATCATATCCTCCTGTCCGGGGAAGGGGATGCAGGGTCCCCGCTTTACCCGCCTTTGCACCGGTCGTTTGGTCACTCACGGTAGCAATACCGTATATCCGCTTAATGCGGCCGGCCGGTACTGACTGGCGGCAGCCGTACACCCGTTCGGAAACGACTGGCTACCCTGCATCCTGGCCCACTCATTGGGCCAAGCCCTCCTTCTGTATCTCGATTTGTGGTAGCTGAGACAGCTCTTCGATAACCTCGAGTTCCTCTGACTTTTTCCATTCATAAGTCCCAGCAGGAAAATGCCTCAACTTTGTCCAATCACCAGACGGTGATATCTCTTCGACAGTCGCTTCAACGGCAATATCTCCGTCGACGTGGGCTTCTTTGAATAGATATCTATGACTCAGAACTAGGCTTTTCAATTTTTGCCTTTAGCTCCTTTATGTCCTTTAGAGTGAGAGTCCTTCCCTTGCTGGCGATGGTCAGCCAGGTTAGAAACTCGCGTGCCTTCCCTCGAAACACGAGGACGCAATCTTTTTCCTTTGTCTTTTCCAATTCGGTCTCTCCCAGCCTTTGTTTTTGATGGCTTATTTGCCTTTTCCTTCCTAGCTGGCTTCTTGGTCGTCTTAGGTGTAGAAAGTCCCCCAGCCCTTAAAACGGCAGGGGAAGTGCCTGTACTCCGGGGGGATACAGGAGCTCTGTGTTTCGCCATTACCTTTTCTTCCGGAGTAATCGCCAGCCCTATAACCTCATCGAGTAGCTCTTTTAGGCGTTCCCTCTCCTTCTCAAGAGCAGCTCGGAGCCGTTTGCCTTTCATGCCGTATACGTCGTAGGATTCAATAGCACGCGACAGATCCTTGATAACCTGTCTGGTGGCCAGCACTTCCGGAGTCTCGTATTGTTTGCCCTGTTCGATTGCAGAGTTCAGGACTCCGACTGCAGCACGTAGCGCCTGGGCTATGTTCGTCCTGCCGTATGTCCGGCGCTTGGTTGTGTTTCTCATAGAACCGGCTTCCCCATTTCGAATGGCAAGGTCGTCTGTGCGATATAGGCTGTCTTCCCTTTTTTGAACCCATACTTTTTAAGGAGTTTTGTTGATCCTTGCTGGAGGGCTTGTCTATTGGCAGCGCCGGCAGCACCATGGAAGGCGCCGCCACACCAACAATTGCATTTAGGTTTGCGGGCTTGATGACATCTTTTGTCGCAAAGCCGGATTTTCTGCCGAGACATTATTTACCTCCAACCGGTATAGGAGTAGATTCGAATTTTATTGCTGAAGACACAGGATCTTTGGTTTCCTCGTTTTTCGGCTTTCGGCTCAGACAATGAGCTTCATCATCTCTTTCTGCTTCTTGATAACAAGGCTTACGGTCCAGATCCCCAAGTTTTTTTTCGTTGTATGGGTCAAGATATTCACAGCCAGTGCAGTTTTTCTTCCGCCAGGTTATCTCTGCTTTATCCTGTGCACTCCCAATCCCCTGCAGGGTGGCCAGTGCTCTTCTCAGTTTGGGTTTATCGTAACGCAGGGAAGATATGACGAAAGCCGCTACAACCCGGGCCATATCATCAAATGACTTGCCCTCAAGCCACTCATCGACCTGTTTAATATCAGATCGTCCCTTGGCATTAGTAGGCAGCTCGCATAGTTTGATTATGTTTTCTCTTTCTCCGGAACCTGCCCTGCTCCACAGATAACGGGCTACCAGAACTAAAGAGTAGATGTACTGATCAGGTTTCATTTTGGTCAGCAGGGACTGTATATTTTTAGTCTCGGTCGCCTCTCTTTCTCTCTTAACCTTGTTCTCGCTTCGAGACTTCTTCATCACCTTGCCGCGGTGGCACTTGACGTCAATACAGTGTGTGTCGTAGTTTTTGGCGTAATTGAGCATCAACACCCGTTTAGGACAAGTGTCACACTCCCCGGGATTGTCAAGACTCTTTCGGTCATAGTCGTCAAGCTGTACGTGTTCGTTGTATTGCAGCTTTCTATCTGCGACGATTTTAAGGCCTCCAATTTCTTTGGCGGCTTTCTTCCCCTCAGCTCCGACGCTGGCCTGTATTTCTTTGACCTTCTTATCACGCTGAACCTCGAGTGCTTTCGCTTGTTTCTTCTCCCAGCACTCAGGTTTGAAACACCGCCTCTGGCCAGGTTCGTTGTTATATGGAGAACCCGTCTTACGGCATGATTCACAACCTTCACACTCTGTCAGATCGAAGGTCGGTTTCTCGTACCTGTCGTTCGTTTCGATAGGTTTGGAGGCTTCCCATAACTCTCTGGCAATATCATTAGACAGTCTATCGACAGAATAAGGAGACCTCACATAACTGTTGTAGAACTTCTTCTGTCTATCGGGAAAGATGTTGAGACGTAAGAAGTGGCGGGCTGCTGTCTGTGAAATTTCTTGAGAAATAATGCCGGCTTGAATATAATCCGGCAGTTCCAGGAGTCGTATGGTATTGGCAATCTCGCCCTGGCTGCAGTTATGTTTCTTGGACAGATCTTCCTGTGTGACTTTGAATTCTTCCCGGTACTTTATGAAGATCTGCGCCAGCTCGATAGCGTTCAGGTCCCGACGTACCGTGTTCGCTTCCAGGACAGCATCAGCCATCTGCTTATCGGTCAATTCCCGGACGTCACAAAGAACCGACTTCCACATCTTCCTGACGTCGTCCGCGACTTTGGTGTTGTCCAGGATCCATTGCACGCCGGCGAAGCGCTGATGGCCATCGGCCACCTGGAAACGGCCGTCGACAGGCCGTACGAGCGGGGTCTGAATCATCCCATGCTCGAGTATCGACTTGCCGAAAGCCTCAGCCACATCCGGAGGAACATCCTTCCGTGTCTCGGGCTGATAAGGGTTAGGTTCGATCAAGGTTGCAAGAATCTTCTGTTGTGGCACTACTTACCTCCTTCTATTGACCGTGGAGGCGAGACATGATACTATGCGGGCAAGTCCGTTGGTTATCAATCTCCCTCTCACCGAGCTGCCGTCCTTAGCGGCAGCTTTTTTTATTTCTTCGACTTCAATATTTCTTCGACTTCGCGTACCGCATCGACCTGCTCCAGGAAATTACCCTGGGCAGCGGCAGCGACATTCTTCAACGGCGTACATTGAGCATGATTCCGTGCCATCCGTTCACGGTTGTTGTTGATGTAGCGCAGGGTAGTCTTGAAGTCCCTGTGACCCATAATCTCCTGTAGAACCTTCGGCTCACACGTCTCTGCGCCGGCATATTTGGTGGCAAACGTATGTCTGAAGGTGTGCGGCGATGAACGATACCCTGTGATACCGGCTTTAATGCAGATATGCTTGACGAGTTTATAAATACCCTCGTATTTGAGCGCTCCGCGTTTCCCTATGAATACATGGTCATCGTCTCTTGCGTTCTGGGGTTTCAGGTCCATGAGCAACCGGTATGTAGTATCAAGGATCGGCACTACCCGGGTACCGGTTTTCCCCTCAAGAGTGACAAACCCAGGCTCAACCCCGTCCCAGGTCAGATGAGCACATTCATCAGCCCGGGGCCCGCAGTCGATGAGAAGGCTGATAAGGGCACGCTCCCGCTTCTCCAGGTCGAGGGTAAAGAACGAATAGATGTTCTTATCGCTCCATACCCGCATCGGCTTAGGCGAGAGTTTGGGGGGCTTCACTTTCCGGATCGGATTTCGTACGTGCTCCAGCTCGTCATGCCAGTCCCAGAGCGTGTTATACATTGCCCTGATAGTCCGGAAACGAGCGTGTACAGTCTCCGGTTGGAGTTGCTTTTCCGGCCCACCCCGGCCGATACGGGTCTGCCCGTTGACCCACGCCTGTAGTTGCCGGTGGTCCAAGGGCATTTCAGGGAAGGCTTTAGTGAATAATTCCAGGTGCTTCTTGTATTCTCTGACTGTGCGTGGACGTAAACCTCCGCGCGACAACAGGAACTCCGCCACCGCATCCCTTGTGTACCAGGTCATTAGGACGCCTCCGTGGTGTTATTTACGTCATGTGGCGTATGAATAACATCTAGCTCTCTGACAGGAGGCGAAGTAAAGGAATATTTATAGCCGATTAGTACTGAAATTAGAGGTACGATGAGATGACAGTTGTGAAAATGACTTAAAGGGATTGGACGAAAAGACCGGGTTGTGTCAGAATGGATCAAAGGGTTTGGACAGAAAACTCTGGATTTTCTGTCCAAACTCTTTTTGTTTGGGCAAAAGGAAGTTGAAATTGGGGATTCGTCTAGCGGTAGGACAGTGGACTCTGGATCCACTAGGAGAGGTTCGAATCCTCTATCCCCAGCCAATTCTGTGTAGCTAGTAATAGTTAACATCGTCGCCTTTGGGGTGTTTTACTCGTTGGACTGCCAAGACTTCCGAGTAGCACCCCTGCTTGTTATTAGCAGGGTAAAATTATATTAGGTTTCCTCGGCCTTATCTTCTTTCTTTAGCCGTTCGATTTCGCTCTTGGGGATATACTGGGCTCCTCCAAAGCGAACCGAAATCATAGTTCCTTTTGCCAGACGGCGATACACGGTTGCCCTATCGATACCGAGCTCCTGGGCGGCGTCGTCTATCGAAAGTACATCATCAGTCCTCATCCTAATTTCCACTGTCGCACCTCAATAGATATGAACGCCACAAATTGTCGCACACTATAAAAGGATTGTCAAGGGGAGTAGAGCAGTACTTTCTTGACTGTAAGGAATAAAAGCAGGATATTATTCAAAAACTAATACTCGTTGCCCTATAAAGTAACCTAAGTCTTGTTTCAAACTAAAACCACGATCAGTCGCAAGTTTAATGAAGTATTTATCCTTAACGTCAATACGTGAATGGTCCCCTGAATACTGCTCCCCTTCAGTCGGTTTATCATGTATACTGACGATGAAAACACCTCTAGGTTTGAGTACCCTTCTAGTTTCTAATAAATAATGTTCACATTCTTTTTCAGTCAGATGAGTAAATAGAGAGCCTGCAACAGCTATGTTCGCTTCGTCATCCTTTAGAGGGAAAATATAATCAATAGCAGAGAGTTTACCTGAAGGATTCCATACACTCGAATAGCCATCGAAGTGAAAAAACCTGAAACGTTCTCCGGTAAAGGAAGGAAAAACGCTCTTACACCATTGAATGCTTGGAAGGAAAAGATCAAAGCCAATATATTGAATATCTGGATTTAAGTACAGGAATCTAGCTAGTTTCCCGCAACCACAACCCATATCAAGTAGTATAGGATTGGACGGTAAAAAACTAGATACTAAATGTGCCCATGCCTCTCCGATTACATAAAAGGCTTCTGGTTTACCTAAACTGACAGTACCCATCAATTCCTCACTAGGCAAAGGTAAAACACGAGGCCAAGGACCATAAGTAGCATGATTTAAAGGAAGTATATTAGCAAATATTGATGATCGTGATGTTACTTGTTTCTGATCTTGTGAGGGCAATTTTGCTTTATGCTCTCGCATAATATCAATAACTGCGTCTTTGAATATTACCTTAAAAGAGCTAGGAATAAAACGTATTAAAAGTCTAGTTATGCTCAATTCATTTCCCCTCATATTAATTGGCGGCGTCCGGATCCGGAGAAAAAACGTAAAGGGGTTAGCTAAACGAAAACCCCCGGTCCGGGCGCCATGAAAATAATGGAGTATGCTAGTTTTTCGTCTGTAACCTGAGACTGAATGAGTGTAGCAGTAAACGACTGGAAACAATCTTCCCGCTCATCATGCGGGACTTTGGCACTGAATATATAGGCTATTCTCATTGATAACTTGACTTGTGCCGGAAGTGACTTTAATTGTGATAGCTTCACTTCTACCGCGTCGTGATACTCATCCGATTCTAATGGCAATTCACGACATAACAGTTTGGCTATGTCTCTATATTCAACTTTGATTGTACTTGACTTCATTTTTAACCCCTTTACATTTTTTATTTTTTAGGCTCATTTTAACGCGATTTTTTGAGCTTGCCGGACTCATTATTTTGGCTTTAATCACTCTCCGTTGTTATACAATTTGTCCTCTTGTTTTGTTTGTCAGTATGTATATTTTGAGATTATAAAGACTCAATAAACAGATTGCAATAGGTTAATTTGAAAAAAAGCTAATAATTGAAGCTAAAAATTGAATGAAAAACCGACGCGGCTGAATCCAGCCGGTCGTCATTGAATGCGGTTAGCCGTGGTCGGCTACCTGGCTAATCTGAATAGCTTCCTGGTTGGTACCTCATCCCTGGCACTAAACTGAGGTTCAGGCGACTCTTCGACGTTCTCACTTACCTCGATCTGTCCCTGACTGGATAGCAGCCACACCTTGTCGGAGAAGCTCTTCCAGGTGGCCAGCCGGTAGGGCTCTTTCCTTCCGGCTTTTATCCGCTGCTCCTCCATCCGGGCCTTGTAAGCCCGGTGCATTTCGGTAATACTGGCCTCCGTGTGGTTTCTCAGATATTCGATAATAAAGTCTATTACTCTCAGAGGGTGGTGATTCCCGCCCCTGCCGGAAGTGATCGGTTTACGGTATACCATACTATTTTCCCTCCTCGAATAACTTATCGTAATACGCCTGGAGCTCTTCACCTGCAATCTTCCGGTACCGCATAGTGGTACCAATATCCTTATGTCCAAGGAGTTCCTGTAGTAGCCGGGCGCCATCGGTGGTATTGTCCTTCTTGATAGCATTGACAGCAAAGGCATCTCGAAGTTTGTGCGGACTTACATTATGGACCTTCCCCGTCTCCGGATTCATAATCTTAGGAAGCCCGGCTCGTACCGCCGTTTCCACAAAGATCTGCCAAGCCCTGCTGCGCGTAAGATTGAATAGGCGGCGCTTACCATTTACCCTCACGAGTTGGGAACCTGCTATATATATTCGAACCATCTCAAGAGTATCCTTATCGATCGGAATGGTCCTGACTTTCTTATTTGCTACCGCTTTTTGAACAACTGACTCCACCTTGACGGCACATGATGGGCAATACTTGTCTCCCTTTTTTAGCCGAGCGCCGCAAGCTGGACAGGATATAAGGATCCTTGCCTTTTGGTGTAGGATTGTTACCCAGGACCGGTCGAAGTCAATATCCTCGATCCCCAGGTTAAGGGTTTCAGAAATTCGGCAACCGAGCCTGCGTGTAATTCGAATCATAAGTTGATCCCGGATATTCTTCGTAGCTGCTTCGTGTTTCGCAGTTTGCTCCTGGTCCAGATAGGCTACAGTTTCCAATTTCAGCCTCCGTTACTAGCCGGTATTCGCCATGGCGCCCAGGTCTCCAGATTTTTGGAGGATTTCTTAAAACATTCCAGCCCTCCGGAGGGCAATACCATTTAGAAAGAAACAAGTTAGCGAGGTATCTCCGGCCAATTCTCCAAGCGATGAGCCCGTCTGTAAGAAATACTCCTCGGATTCTTTCTTGTTCAGTATGCGCAGCGCTCATAATTAATCTCAGATTTAACAATATCTCAAATTGTAAAGTTGGTCAATATACCATGTTGTTGCCTTACGATGTATCATTATGCAAAGAGAATTTCTTGAGAAATAGGGGGATCAGCATGGCAGAAGTTGAAGGGTTCGCTCCAAATAAAGAAATGGTAAAAGTCTATACAGCCGGGCATTGTACTCCATGTGAGGAGATTAAGAAGTCCCTACAGGAAGGGAATTTCCTTGTCGACGGAAAAGAAGAGACGGTCGACGTCATAGATATCGAGACGGATGAGGGATTCGAAGAGGCTCAGAAACGTGAGCTTTCTGCGGTACCCCAAGCCTTCCGTGGTGCCAAGTCCTGCGCTATAAAGATTGATGACGAGACGAAAACAGTCCTGATTGAGTGCGAACATGGCGAAGATAAAAGCTAAGATGATCCTCCGGAAGATGCCTGCATCTCATCCACTGAGCGAGCACCAGCTCCAGATCAGAGAGATCAACCAGAAATGCGGAATCAAAAAGGGAATTACTCAAGCTGAATTCCAGGAAGCTATGAGGACATGTATTCCCGAAGAGTGGAAAAAATTGAGGGAGGAACAAAACGCCCCTCCCTCGGGCCACTATGATCCTACTACCACCCCTGAGCTAGACTAGAACTGGTCGGGGATGCAGGTTCGCATCTTATTGACCAGATCGCCTCTACTCATACCCTTTTTGATTCCGCAGGCCTTAGCCGCATCACGCACTTTTCGTTGAGGTGCAGTTATCGGATAGGCTCTGGGGAACCTGGCCAGAACAAACCCACTATGTTGTTTGGTAGTAATACCTTCCAACTTGTGGGGACCCGGCCGCCTCTTGATTACCAAGGGCATACTCTCGACAATCATCGAAATGTCCTCCAGAAATAGAAAAGGCTGCTTTCGCAGCCTGCTGGACCATATTGGTCTAATTGACCCAAGCCTCTGATCGACCCTTAGTTTCAAATGTTAGCACCCGTACCCGGGACCGTCAATACTTGCTCTACTGTTATATTGGGAACGTGGACGTCCAGGACATTTTCTTCTTTGCAGCGCCGGCATTTGATAACGATAGTACCTTCAACAATCGCATAGAGAGCTAGAAATCGACCGCAGCCAGTACAGTGGAATTCCTTGAACTTGATCGCGTCTTCCGGAGGCAGATGCCCATTATTATCAATCATCTTCTCTTGCTTTCAATTGGTATTATTTCCCGTATCCTGGTTGAGAGGGGTATTCTTTCTCGAATCTTACCCTTAGAACCAAGGAGCTCTACCCTTCTATTTGAAAAATGAAGATAGTGTTCCTCTTCCTCTCGGGCAATTTTAAGGTACATTTCAGACGTTACAAAGTCCCCATGCTCTTCGGAGTTTGCAGCCCTATTGCGATACCAAGCTGCAGCGGTGAGCTCCTCGTGCATACTATCTTGAAGACCTTCTTCGACTGAAGCAGGTTCCTGGTAAGACTTAGGGAGTAGACCCATGCGGTCTATAACTCTCCTGGCGACCGTATCTCCTATGATTCTGATTTCTTCGTCCGAGATGGCCATTGACGTTCAATCTCCTGCGCCGCTTCATCAGCAGCCAGTTTCTTTGCTTGCTCAAGAGTAATCTCTTCGGTTGGAGTCCCAGCAGCAGAATCCATGATCCGCTTCCGGAATAATTTGAACTGGTTGGCCATTAGCGGATACTCGCTGGTATATTTGCCGCTGGATATTGCATCGATCGTAAGTTTAGACTGGTTTGTGTGCAGCCAGTCGATGATCTCCTGGTAAACAGGATCGCCCGGGTCCTGGGCAACTAATTCTTCGCTTGCCGCCTCCAGGTAAAGACCATGTTTGTGGTCCAGACAATCACACGGCTTACCGGCGATCAACATCCCGGAGGTTAGATCCAGCTCTGCCTTGTATAACTCTTTAGCCAGGCGACGTTTTAGGACAGCGGTTGTTTCGGCTGCGGTTGGTAAATCCGTTCTTGCTACCTGAGACTGAGATACCGCAGTAACGGAGGGTAAAACTACGGCAGATCCGGTGTCAGTAGTAGTTTCAGTTGTTTCCGTTTTTGTAGTTATTGCGCGAGAGAAAAAGAAACGCAGGGCCTGGGAAGCAAGTTTCCCACCATCCTGTAAAAGCAACGCTTTAATAGCCGCATTCATGAGAAAAGTTTAGAACCGGAGTACGGGGATGTCAATAAGGAGACATTTAGCTGTATTGACAGCACTAAATCTCCCATCTAGACTGTAATATATCCGTTACGCCGTTACGGAAAATACCGTTGCGGAGGCTAATAATCCCGTTGCGAGGTAAGTTATAATGGCTAAGTTTGCCCCCTCACCTTATAGAGATGAGGCAATGCAGTTCCTACGAGAGGGTATCCAGGCTGGAAAAGACGTAAAAGAGCTCAAGGAAGAATGTGTCGCTAAATTCCAGGCTCCCATGCGGACTGTAGAATACTGGATTAAACAGATCACCAACCCTGCCCCGCCGAAGCCACCTAAGATCTCAAAAGCAAGTAAGGCGTCCGAGAATACTCAACAATCTGGCTTTACAACAATTCCTTCCAATCAAATACCAGAACAGACCAAATCGCCTACTGCTCCGGATCAGACAACATCTACCACAACAGTCCCATCTCAGTCTCCAGCAAAGAATGTTATTCCTCCAAGGCAGACGGTGCTTGATGTCGTCGGTCCCACTTTTGTGAATTTCAGATTCTTCAATGACTTTGTACCGGTTAATACCGCCTATCTCGAGAATGCTTACGGTTATTACAAAAAAATGAAGGCATTGGAGCCCGATATAGAAGAATCATTCGAAGATACTTTTATCCTGGCAATGAACCATATATACAAACACATTAGAGACAGACTAACCAAGCAAGTAGTCGCCCTGATAGAGGAGAAAGCTAATGGCTAAACTTGAAGACATTGTAGATGAACACACTAATACTAAACCTCAAACAGGAGACCAGAATAAGGTTATTCAAACAACACTTGAAAAAGAGCTTGTGGCCGAAGATGCTGCTATAGCTGGTGAACTCCAAAGAACACGGGCAGAAGAGATTATTGCCTTACGACGGAAGAGGATTGCCCAGCTTACCGGTGAGAATGGACAAACAGGGGAGGCTAATGCCAGGCGCGAGCAATCCGTGGAGCAATCTCTTGTTGACGTGGCAAATGGTTTACTTGAAAAAGGGATGGAGCCTAATACGGTAGGGAGAATGGTCGATTACATGCTTGGTAATAGACAGCCGGGCTTTATAGGTATGCCCGGGACTCCACCAGCAGCTCAAGCTATCACACTGAATGACGTACTCACTCTCGTTGACAGACTCTCTAACAGGCAGCCCGATCCCCAAATTACAGCTATCTTGGGCAAACTCTCGGATGAAGTGAAGGAGCTCAAAAGCCAGGTCGCCAACGGATCCCAACCGACCGGATCTGTGATGGTACAACAAGCGGATGGCTCATTTGTGGAAGTTGCGAAAGGAGATCGTACTATTGTAATTCCAAGGTCTTCCCCTCCTACTACTGCAAATTCTGCTAACTTGTCTCTTGAGGAGAAAAAACTAGATTACCAACATCAGGAGAAGATGGAGGAGCTAAAGTCACAAAAGGAGAGAAGCGAGGCGATAGCCAATACGTTGGCTGCCATCCCCGAGAAGATTGGAGAGGGTCTAGCGGCGATGGCTTTAGCTAAAGACGGGAGCTCAGTCGCAGGGAAGTCTGCCTCCCGAACAGTGCCCCAGCCTCAAATATTTATTTGTCAGGCTGAAGGATGCGGTAAGGAGATTACGGTACCCCCTGGAGTCAGGAAATTCAAATGTCCCCACTGTGGACAGGAATACGAGGGCGAATGAGTTTCGAAGATATCCCAGAGTCTTTAATTAGAATCGCCGGAGTACTTGGAGGCGACCGGATTGCATTCGGATTTCTATTCAAGAAACTCTCGGATGAAGGCATTAATACCGAGATAGTTAGGAATCATATCCGAAATAAGCTCAATCTCTTCAATTCGGATGATATCAATTGGCCAAAGTGGCGAGATCTCTTCGAAAAAGCTAGGCTGGCAAAATATTTAACTAAAGAACGATTCGAACAGGAGTTCCAAAAACACATGCCGGATATCTGCCAATGTGTAAGGGAAGAACCTGACGGTATAAACTGGTTTAACTCACAACTATCAGACCTTAGAATAAAGTTAGGGGTAGAAATAGTCCCATCCCGTTTCGTAAAAATTAACCACTCTATTGACAACCCTTAATAAGGGGTATTAGCATAAGTCGTGAGGCGGACGACCCAATTTTGGTAAAAGGCGCGTCCGCTTTCCTTTTGCAGATTGGGTACGTCCCTCTCCATTGTGAGAGGTGTCCTGTGCAATATTCTGAGATCGATCGGTTTATGCAGGAGACCGGTCTAGTCAATGATCCCGCTTTCGATTATCTCCATTTTCTTAATGAGCCTATAAATATGTCCGTTCAGGGCAAGACTATTTTAGGTTTGTACTACTCGGACCCGGGACAAGACAAATTCGGTTATATTCCTCCTTCAACAATACATCTTCCCCCTAATGCTGATTATCAAACGTTATTACATGAGCTTGGTCATAGGGTTGGAGATTATTATTATGGAGATCTCAGCGAGCAATTTGCAGAGAGCTACCGAAAGGCACGTCAAGGTCTTATCCCGAGAATGTATTTAGGAAGTCCCAAAAGCGACGCTGAGAGAGCGTTGTCTCATTACGGTATATCTCTAGAGGATTATTATTCAGCTCCCGAGAATTACCCTCTCCCTGAAAGAGGTACCGGTATGTCTCCAGCTCCTTTGCTAGATTTTAGCTCAGTATTCACACCTTCCAACGTTATCGGGGGTATCCTGATTGCGTTAGGAATCACAGCTACAGTTGTCGGTATATCAAAGTTATAAAATGGAGAAGCAATTGAATCCGACAGAGACTGAAGTAGTAAAAGAATTAGCTCCCTACCTGGCAAAGAAGGAATCGCAGGCTAAAGGGATATTGATCGGCTTGGGCGGGATGCTCGGGCTGGGTGTTGGATTATGGCTGATTTTCCGGAAAAGCGGAGGTGAGACTACTGAATCCGGTTGGGTAGAACTTGAGAGCATTGAACCTGTCCCGGTCCAAGCCAGAGAAGGGACAATGACCGGTTGGGTTGCACTCGAAAGCGTTGACTTAAGCCTGACTGCCACTTCGGGAACTATGGCCGGTTGGAGCGAGCTAGAGTCTGTTTCATTAGATATTTTTGCAATCCCGGGAACTCAAACGGGTTGGATTGAATTAGAATCTGTCGAGTCGGTCGCAATCACAGCTAAATCCTCAATTACTCCCGCAGGTTGGATCGAACTTGAGTCCCTTAATGTCAGTATAAATGTTAATGTTCCTGCAATACATCCCATAGCTGATTTTCAGCCCAGTATAGATCAGGGCGTGGCGCCGCAATGGATCAGTTTCACCAACAATAGTCTCGGTACTATCACAAGTTGGGATTGGAATTTCGGAGACGGGACACACGATACTCTGAACTGGCACGGATTACATTACTACGCAAATCCCGGAGATTACACAGTTATTTTGACAGTTTACGGACCAGTCGGATCCAGTTATATGGCCAAGCATGTTGTACTGACTGCACCTTCACCATATCCTGCGCCTAATTGGGCAACATTCCCGAATGATGGAAACTGGTACTTCTGGGTTATATGGACATCAAATCCAGGCATAGGTTATTGGATGGATTCATATACTATTTCCGTATTACAAGAGCAGGGTTACATCGTGGCAAACATGGAGGGACCATGGGTAACTCCACCTTAAATCTAGGAGGATCTTATGACTATAAAAATCGCTTTTAATCCTGTTGCTCTAGGGGTACCTTCCAGTAGCTACTTTGAGAAAATCTGGCTTACCGGTACCGACAATGTTGAAAAGGCTGCGCTAACGTACAATCCCAATACCGGTCTGTATGTTCCAAGTGGTGATTGGTCTTGGCCAGTTGGAGGTCAGTTCCGTTTATGGGTACGAAGCCATGCTGTGAATTCCAGCGGAAATAATTGGACAATAGGTGCGACTGCATTATTGCTAAGTCCAGCTCAGTATGTAGAAGAAATGTCGAGATGGAACAATATCGCTACAACAAACAATCCAGCTATTGTTAATTTCGATTTGAATTACAAAAGAGACGGGAACTTAGACAATAATATCGTTGTCCCAAATGTCTCGGAGAACACTGTATTCACATACCGCATCAAACTTTGGGGACATGATGAATATTCCTTCGATCAGCCCCCAGAATTGAGTAAATGGTAGACTCCTTAAATCTAACAAGGAGGTGAGCGAAATATCGAAGTATTGACATTGTGAAGTTTATGTCATAACTTAAAAGTTAATCAAAGCCCGGGGAAGGACTTGTTGATAACAGGTCTGCTCTTCCCCGGGCTTTCCTGTTTTATCGCAGATCCTTCCCCAAAGTAGAAAACTCGAAGAGGAGGATCTTTAACGTGAATAACTTTAAGCCAATCGCAAAAGGCGCCGGAGTCGGTTTAGTTGCGGGCGTCGTTGACAATGTAGCTCAATCATACGATGAGAAGAGAGCACTGGATTATGCGGCAGCCAACCCGGGCAAGTCGATGTCCATGTGGAGTCAATACGGCACATATCTCAATTTCTTAGCTCCGATTCTCGGAGTGGCAGCCTGTGCTTTCATGCCCAGGATGAGCAATGAGAATACGCTTCTCATCAGTACAGTCAGTGGCCAGCTCGCCGGGCGTAAACTGGCTCACAGGTATTGGAAGGTAACCGGCGCCCCGGTATCTCCAGCTCCTTATACACAATTCAATCGCATTGCTCCCAGACCAGCGCCTCGTACTCTTGATAAAGAGTTCGCCGGCGCCGGCATAGTATAAGCCCAAAATAAATAAGAAATGCTCTGAAGGAGGAATACAAACAGATGGGCAATAGACAGTATTTACAACTATCCGAGGACCTGACCGCAACTGACCGGGCTAATTACCGGGCAGATGCGCTGGCATCAGGTATCCTGGCCTGCTTTGAAAACAATATCGGGGTCTGGGACCCCAAAGAGATCCCTGCATCGGGGCCAAAACCGACTAAGACGGATGTTATCAATTTCCTGATGAGAAACAAGTTTGAGCCCCCAGCATCGATCGACGTCAGGGAGTTCCAACCAATCCTCGATGCCGGTACAGCTCTGGATCAGTGGAACACGGCAGCTCTGGCAGCAGTCGGTACCGAATACTCGATTTTCCAGGCAATTGCTGCTCCGGCCGGCGCCCTCCGGAACAAGAAGCTGGTCGTCTGGTACAAGGTCCAGATTGAGACAATTCCGTGTCCTGTGAGCCGGCTGGTCTTTCGTCGTAACGCGGCCGGTGGTATCCCCATGGCTCAATTCGATCTTGAGCAGCTTGTTACCGGGCAGAAAGTGGACGCATACTTCTCGACCCCGCAGATATGGCTACCAACGTTGACCTATGCGATCAACGTCATGTGCCGCATTGCAACTGGCGCCGTATCCCGGGTTATTCCCGGCAACTTCGTGTTTGAACCTGCCGGCACCAGCAACCAGTAACCCATATTTCCCAAGAAATAAACGGATGGGGGGAGCCGTTACTCTCCCCCCATAATAAGCCGATTTCAAGGATGGAGGAGGATAAAGAAAAATGGCTGATCAGTTTACTCGTGAAACCAATTCGATCATCAAGGGCACAGGGCCAACCGGTATACTCAGATATCTCCTGACCCCCGCAACCACGGGTGTGCCAGCAGTCGGTGTAGTACTGACCACCGGCGCCGGCGCCTGGGGCGTTTACGCCGACCTGATCGCTGCACTGGCAATCACTGTAGAACACTGGATTTGTGGATTCTTCGTTAATACGCTGGGTGCAGCCCAGATATTCGAAGTGCAGGTCCGGGATGCTACCCCAGCGACGTTGACCGAATTCCGTGTTGATCCAACTGCTGTGACAGCGAATCTTGGCTACATACCTGCAGGTCCGTATCCGATTTGGAGAGCGGCAAATGCTCAAACCCAAGCCAGGGCTGGCGGCGCTGCAGCTAAGGTAATCGGCGTCTCAACCCTTTATACAACCGGATTATAGGAGTCAGAAGTGATCGAAGCCTTCAATACGTTGAGGTTAATCCACCGGGTCTTTGATGAGGCTGAAAAGGTACTGCAGGACGACATAGGAAAACCTCTTTGCGTTTCCAATTGCGGGATTTGCTGTCAGCATAATCATCCGCGCTGGACAACAATTGAAGCCATCCATGCAGTATCGGTCCTTACAGGAACCGGAAGGCTCGACCAGGTAACGAAGGTGGCAGAGGGGTGGCTCCTAGAACATAGCAACGAAGCAAAACTTTATGAGGGGATGCCTTTCGGTTGGGCGTCCCCTCAACTTCGCCAGGAATACAACGCACTAGCAATTTCGCAATGTCCGTTTCTCTCGACCGATATGCGTTGCATGATTTACGATATTCGACCTCTGGCCTGCAGAGCTTACGGTGTAACCCGTGATAACGCTGATGTCTGCCCTAGACCTCCGGGAAAAGGAGAAACACAGACACAGCGCAGGTATATTGCCGCTCCGGCGTTACGTGCCCAGGTTGATAACTGGAAAGAACGCTGCCGGCAGAAGAATAAGTCGTGGATAATCTCCGGTTTTGTAACCACCGTATTTTTCAGGGCTGCCCGTGAAGAGCGTTTCCGACAGCTCGTTAAAGATAACCAGATTGCCAGTGCAAAAATCGTCGGAAGCGATATCGACACAACACTTATGTGGCAGCCACAGGTAAATGCAATCCGATCCGGAGTGGATCCGGAACTAGCTCTAACAACAAATTAAAAACTAAATAGGTTCATCTCACTCTAAGAGAGTAGAGAAGAAAGGGAGTGTTCGATGAGACAAGACATGATGCTTCGAGCTTTCAAGGCTGCGGAGGCAATGGAGCCAATAGCGCTTCTGGACGATTTCGTTAAAATCATCAGCTATCAAAGTACCAGGTACCGCAAGGTAGACTTCTATGAGTCAATTCCACCTCATCAGGTCTGGGATACACAAGCAGCAACTCCGAATGGGCCTCTTGCCGCAGCTGCCGCCCTGGCTGCAAATACCACAGGTGCTCTTTCGGCCGTTACAAATTTCGATCTGAACGATGATGAATTCGGACAATGGCGATGGTTTCCTTATGACAATGCAGAAATATACCTCTTTCTGCCATCTGGAGTCGGTAAGTTCCAACTAAAGAACCGGCAGATACCGGTAACTAAATCAATCATCTACAGGGACCCGCTGTTAGTATCAACCGAGTTCAATAGCTGGGAAGATGAACGTCCATCTGTCCGCCCGGTAAACTTCTCCGGGTACGCGATGACCGCCATCCGGATTATTGCTTTGGGCTTCCGTTTTCATACCGTAGCGGTCGATAAAGCAACTGAGGACAAGCTCGCCACAGGGCAACTGCCATGCACGCCGATACAATGTGCCGGACATGCTTAGGTTGCGAAAAGTAATTTAAAAGGAGTAACACGATGTTAACAGACCTTGATAAAGGAGTTCGAGTATCTGGTGCAGTGGTCAATATAGCCGCGGTCGGCGCTGCCAATGCTACAGCTATTTTCACTCGCTCGGCATTCGCCCAGCAGGTCGGGACAAAGAGCTTCATTCCACGGAAACTGATGGTCCGTAACAATGCCGGTGGCAATCTCTGGTTGTCTCTGGGTACCGGGGTTGGCGGACTCTTTGCTGATGCTCTCCCTCCTGTCCGTGTTTTGAACAATATGGATGGAGAGTGGCAGGAGTTTGATCTGCCATCAGTCGAGCTATTCGCCAACATGACAGCGTTCCCGGATGCACTGGTGGCAGGGGGATCAGTTGATGTGCAGGTGGAAGTAGAAGAACGAGGTTAGGAGGTGCTCCTATGGCAGACAATAATAAGGGCCGCGAGACAGCGGCTGTCTTGCTGAGTGGCACAGCCGCCATAGCCTCGATCGCAAATCTCCTCAAGAAAATCCCTGTAGCCCAAGCCGGTACACCCGGGGAATTTCCTCCGGAAGTTCTGGAGTATTTACAAGCTATCACAACCGGCATGGCCGCGACGATTGAGGAAATCCAAGCTATCCTGCAAGCAATAGAGAGTATTGTGATTGGGGGAGGAACGGGATATCCGCCGAATGCAGACTACCCCATTTCAGGTACATTCGACTTACTGGTACCTCTGACTACGTACAGGCTTCCGGATATAACCATCCCTGATGACTTTGAGATCACTATTAAAGCATATCCTACTAATCCCCCCGGTAGTCTCATATACGTAGCTAAGAGTGCCGGTGAATCAATAGACCGCTATGCGTCTTATCCTCTAATGCCAAATGAGTCGAGGGGATATCGAATAAAAAACGCTAAGGAACTTTACGTATCAGCGACAGTAGCTCCGGGATGTTCAGTCACCTGGACAGTAGAACAGAGGAGGTAGACCGTGGGCGTAGGAAGCGTTACCCCGATTCGTTATGACCTGGCTCAGATGGCGATTGTTGACCAGGTATTAAGTGCCACGCAATTTGTTTCTAATAGCTTGAAGGGGTTTGATAGTGGCACATTTGCCGGTTATTCAGTATGGGTATTAAGTAAAGCAAATGGGTCCGCTACAGGACCAAAGGGTGAATCTCCTAAACTAATATCAGCATTTGACGGCTTTCGAGCTGTATTCCCAACCCTTTCCGGGACAGTCACCCATGCTACGTTTACGGCATCTCTCACCGTAGGCGACACAGTTTTACTTTTAAACCCAGCCGTTGCCGCTGGATTCCGACCGCCTTCAAGTACTGTACCTCCAACAACTCCGAGTTCTAGTACTATGTATGGATCGGTAACAGCCAACTGGCAGGCTGCCGAACAGGACCTGTTAACAATCGGGACTGCTGTTTTAGGGACTTCAACCCTTATCAACTTCCTTGGAGTAGGGATCCAGAATTTGGTCGGTAATATCACGATCCGTATGTACGCCACGATCAACGGGACAGAAAGACGTTTCTATCCAATACCCTCTGGGACAACATTTAGTGTTGCAGGAGACGCCCCATGTATACCTGTAATTAATGGAAGCATGACAGTCCCAGGAAGATTGAGAGTCACTATCCAGAGCGACAACGTTGCCGATAATGGGCAGACTGTAGATTACGAGGCAAATTAAAATGTCGATGAAAGAAAAACCAATAGTTATATTACCAGGTACTGGATTTGCCGTTGCTTCAACGGCAAATGATGTAGAAATACTAGAGGCACGTCAAAGTATCAGTATGTATGGACCACTCATCCAAGTATGTGGTGGGACTAATGATGAGACTGAGATAAATACAGCTATTGCCACCCTATAAAGTGAAGGGGATAGATATGGATGAAGTACGTGCAATATCTAGTGAATTAGAAGGGGCTGAATTGCGTCGGGAGAAGGGCAAAAATCGTTATTTCACTAGAACATCCGGGAACAATGACAATGAGCAGCTCAATGAAGCACTGCATCATAATCAACATAATCTATTTATTCCAAGGAGTATATGGGAAAGAATATTCGGAGGTAAAAGTTAATGGCTGGATCTCTAGTATTAAGCAAAGGTCAATTCAATCTAAATGGGCCATTACTTCCCAATGATTATGATGAAGTTATAGGTCAAGGCTCATCGACAATACTTAAACTACAGGCTGGAGCTGCTACTCCACGTACAATCAGTCTAACAGATAAGAGCTTCGTTGTGTTGCGTAGAATGCGATTGGATGGCAGTTGGGTCGCAAACGCTATACTCATGTATTTCGACGGAATTCAATATTGTAAGGTCGAGGATATCCAACCTCTTTCCGCTAAATACATATGCACAATGTACGCTAACAACCGAATTTCAACACAAAACGATTTTTCTCGAATTATTATGAATGGTACCAATGCTGTTTTAAATGGTTTTTTGCTTTCAGGTAGTACAGCGCCATTGTATCCTGTGGCTGATAATTACTTCCAGGCAATTAGAATTTGGCTTACAGCTAATGCAGTAGGCACAGGCATCGATTTCGCTAAGTCAGCTGATACAAACCAGTTTATCTTCACCAGGATAGGTATGGCCTTCGCAGGGCAAACAGGGGTTATTTATAATTCGGATGCTCCTGCAGCCGCGAGGGATGTGTATTCTAACGATTTCTATAAACTAATTATAGACATGGCTGTTCCAGGTATGACCAGTATTTTAGTGAATGATACCCGATTAGCCGCGGGACAAGCGCCTATATCCTTCATCCAGGTATCCTTTGGTGGCGCCAATCCTGTTCTACCCGCTTGGGCAGGAGCGAATTCCCATGCAGTACTTGGGGGAAACTCTGACTTTATGGGATTACCTGCGGAGGCAAATGGACTAGCGAGTATCACTGGGGCAGTCAATTCCGTAACATTCAACCACGGCATTATGACAATGCCTAGCTGGTGGACAGTTGTTCCTAGCCAGATAGGTTCTGGTGATTGGTGTGTAGATCTAGTTACTGCTACCCAAATCAGAATTTGGTTTCAAAATCAACCCGGGGGAGGTACTTGGTTATTCAAATGGACAGCAGGGTGGCATACAAAGTACTAGACAACAAACAAGGAAGAATGAAATGTGCTTTAAATGGATAAAGAGCCTATTTATAAAAGAGCCTCCTCCTGAACCCGAGTTGGAGCTTCCACATCCCGAGGAGCCAAAAGATGATTCCCAAACAGTTGAGAATGTCGACGTTGACGTTATCTGCACGAAATGGCTAACCAATTGGGATGTCCCTGCAGACCAGCGGGACTTTTGGAAGAATAAAATCAGAATTACCCTCCATGAGACATACTTTGTCGGAGGGATAGAGGTTCCGGCCGGTACCTATGACTGTGAAGTGGGCAGGTGTATGGATATCGAAGCAAAATGGCTCAACCCCGGCGTAATTGCCCATGAACAGGCCCATAATTCTTATTCTTTCCTGTCCGATGCTAAAAAGGCCGAATTTAGTACCGTTTACTCCGCAGTAAAAAATACAGATCCTATGATAATGCTGATGAGAGAAAAACATTCCTATGCTGACACTAATGATGTCGAGGCGCATGCCGAAGTCTACCGCTATATTGGACAGGAAATGCCTGCAGAATTGAAAGAGTTCTATCCCAAGCTATTTTAGGGATTAAAACTTGAATGAGAACCTAACTATTATCATCGCAGCTTTCGCCGGAGCCCTGGGGGCTGGTATGACCGGTTGGATGAAAAGCGGCTCCCCATTCGCTTGGAGAGAATTCGCCGGCACTGTCTGGGCGGCTATTCTCTCTTCTGCTGTTTTCGCCCTTGGTTTCGAAGGAGAAGCCAGTTTCCAGAATATCATTTTTGCTTTCCTATCCGGCGCCGGTGTTGATGTACTGAACCGTAGAGTTGCTGAAATCCGTACCAACGGACGACTGGCAGAAATAGAAAAACAAATTATTGAAAAGACCAACAGAATAAGCGGGAGCGCTTGATGGCAGATAGTGTCTCAAAGGCTAACTACGAACTGCTAACCAGAAGGCCGACTATTGTTCCCGGAAATACTACGGCGAACTGGAATTCCGGAGTAGCTACCAGTGGAAATCCAGGTGCTGACCTGGTCACCATCGGAACTCCGGGGCAATGGTGCGATGTATCCAATGCTGTTTTAAGATTGGCAGATTTTAATGTGGCTGCTACGGTAACTGTCAGGGCTTATACAAACATGATGGGTGTCGAAGTGGAAATAATGAATGAGGATTATTCTGTCGCCGCAGACGGTGAAGTTGTTTTTATGATCTGGTGGTGGGAAGTTGAGCAATACGGGGCTGTTCGAGTTGAGGTTTTTAGCGATCAGGTAGCTGATGACGGAGTTACAGTTTCCCATGAATACAGGATAAAGACATGACGGCCATAGGGAGAGACATGAAATGCCTGAAACATGGATAGTCACTATATTTGGAATATTATTAACAGCCAATTTCGCTCAGACAGCTATCATTGTTAATTTATCCAAAAAAGTAGGCGCACTTGAAAAGGCTGTTAAAAACGCATGTCCTTGGGGCAACTGTCCCTCTTTTGAACAGGCTAAGAGGGAGCGCAGTACTCCTGGGGACCATCATGGCTAACTGTATAGGACTGATTTGATATGGAACAACCGTATGGTTTGACAACCAGGACATGCCTGGATTGAGATAGTAGAGTATTAGTAAGTTTTGAGGTAACAGGTTATGGCTACTAAAACAACCGACCGGAAAGAAAAAGAAAACGGAGATATGCCTGTCCTGTTTATATTCGGAATAGGGTTGAGCGGCCTGATCTATTTTCTCACCAGGAAAAAGGCAGAGGCGGGCGGGATATCGATAACTATCAACGGTGCACTGGATGAGGATGGAGGAGCTGAAACCAAAGTATCATTTGAGTATTCAGGTCCTGAGGAGATCTGGACGGAATCCCCCAGGATTACAGCAGTTGCCGGGACGGAATTCTCACTGATATTACCCAACCTGG
This sequence comes from Dehalococcoidales bacterium, assembly GCA_028718465.1. Next base: position 22,345 of record JAQULX010000001.1, read on the forward strand.
TACCCGATTCGACTTACTACTTCAGGGCACGGGCCGAGAATGAGGCCGGCATAGTTTTCGGTGAAACGCTAACTGTCCAAACATAAAAGGAGCAGGGCATGGCATCTGTAAGTGTAGATTTAGGTAGTATTAGATCAATACCCTATTCACTATTTCATGCCTTCGGCATGGAATGGGTTTTTTATTCTCAGTACTACAAAACGAGCTATGACGCCGGTGTCAGTTTCGAATTAAGACAAACTGTTCCGATCAACGTCGGCTCTCTTTATTACGACAAAGTGAATAACAGGGTACACGTTGTCTACGCCTCAGGAAACGGGGGGTCGAACAACCCAGTTTACTATGTGAATGGCGTACCGGCAGAAGACGGGACGATTACCTGGGGACAAGTACAATCGATGTGGCCTGGTACTGGGATTGGGACTGATAAGAACAACGCCCAGATTACCTGTGATTCTAATGGCTGCCCATGGATAACGTTTGGGGAAGTAAACCTGATGGGAACTTCCTTTGCCCATGTAGTCAAATCCTCGACAAAGGATATTTTTACAGAGCAATGGCATAAGACGAGCTCTATCCATTATCCCGGAAGTGAGGATAGTCCGCATTTCCGCCTGGGGTTAATGATTCCCAGCGGCAGTATTATGTATTATGCCTATTCGATAACAAGAACTGATAGCTATTATCATAATATTGACCCTGATCCCCCGGTACTGTTTTATCGCACGATAAATCAGTCAGGTTCTTTCAGCGATCCCCCTACCAGAATCAAGGGAATAGTAAACAGCCAGCCGACCGGTGGGGTGAAGGTCGGGAATGACTTACACATAGTTTGGCCAGATTCAGAAACTAATTCAATCTTACATTCAGTAGGGACCACTGTAAAAGTTGTGCAGAGTGGTTTAACCAGGCGACCAAACATTATGTACGACATCCGACGTAACCGTCTTCTCTGTTTCTGGAATCAGTCTAACCACATCTACTATAAGGCCTATGACCTGGCTACGGGTATTTGGGAGGCAACTCCGGTGGACTGGCTTAACGAAAGTGCCTACGGGGGTATTTCCAGCGATTACCTCCAAATGGATCCGCTTAACGATTTCGAGTATGAACGCACTCCGGTGGCATACAACAGCATGTCCTATGTGCGTTTTGCATTAAGCAATCTACAGCCGCCAGTAGTGAGAACCCTGCCGGCAACATAAGAGGTAGAAATGGCGAGGCCACAACCGACATTAAGACTATTGGTAATATCGGCAGAAGAGGGAGGGACATCGATGCCGTCCCCCGGGTTGTATGAAATTCTGGAGGGTACTGAGGTTGTTATCACAGCAAACCCTTACCCTGATTATGAATTTATTGGTTGGTATGGAGATATCGAAAGCTCTGACCGAACAATAAAATTCACCATTCAGAAGAATACCTCGGTCATAGCTGGTTTCGATCCAGTCGGTGTACAGCCAGATCCTAATCCTGACAATAACTCCACGCTGCTGCCATTATTGGGGATAGGAATAAGTTGCGCTGGCTTGTTGCTGGCTTTCTACCAGGTAAGAAGAGGAGTAAAGAATTAAGCGAAGGTGGGCGAGAAATGGGGACGGAACTAATAGCACAAGCAGATAAGACTCACGACTCGGTACACAAAGCGGATGAACTAAAAACCACAAATCTAAAACAGAAATGGGATGCACTCCAACAGGCTTATCTGGATGCCGATAGGCTGATGGGGGAAATAGAGCGTGAGATCGACAGGGTAACACATAGAATCGACAATGTTTAATGATTTGGGATACTGGCCATTAGGTATCGTTTTTATACTCGGCTTGATGAGCCTTATTGCCTTAATTGTCTATGTGTATATCGAATCAAAGAAAGACAGGAACCAACATTAGCCTTATTTCCTGAGAAATAATTACGTCAGTCCCGCAGTAATGTTTCGCCTTTTACCAGCCAGGAAACACCAAAAGATACAACAATAATCGTCTCGAGCCAGAACATTGGATGTAGAAATTCAATCGGTTTGCACCAGTGGGTTAGCGGATAGATCAATACCATGGCCACGACCATAATAATGCCACATGTTCGATAAACGAGATTCCGGGCGCGTTTGCGTCGGCTCAACCAAATACCACTGCTTTTCGTGAAGAGGAATAAAGAGATATAGGCAAGCGTCAGAAACATCAAAGCGGCGAAGACTCCATGGAAATAACCTATCAGGTTATTGAAACCCGAGGGATGGATCGGGACGGTTGGAAAGAAGGCAACACCGACCGCAAAGATGGCCGCCAGGCGGACAGGTATATAGTCTTGGTCGTAGCCCCGGTACGTCGACAGGAAAACACCGATCGCACAAAGAGCGCCGACAAGAATACTGCGGGTTAAATCAGTAGCATAATAATAGGCACTAATTGACCCGGGTAACGGTAGTAAAGGATTCTGTATCTTTTGACATATCAGCATGGCGAAAGGAAATACCAGGCCGACTATACCGATCAGTCGCCTTAAAGCTAAATAACCGATCATGTTCATTTTCTTACCTCTCCCTTTTTTGCGGTTCGACATATTTCAAACCCAAAGTAGTAAATATCGAATCTTCCGAGTCGCCGACGATCCGCTTCCCGTTTTCGTCAAAAAGGCCGTCACCGTTGGCCGCCAGATGCCAGCCTTTTTTCTGGGCCAGACCACAAAGATATTGGTTATGTTCTTTGGAGCCGGTTCTAATTAGTAGCAAGGTTGCCCAATTTTCCGGAGTGGCAATATAGAGGTCGACCTGATTATTCTTATAGCTAATAGTTTTGATTTTAGGACCGTTCTTAGACACCTCTCCCACTTGCATAATCGCCTGATTAAATGCAAAAGGATCGTCACCAGGTATTAAGACTATATCGATGTCATTGCACCATCTCTTATAACGCCGGACAGATCCAGCGATACAGATACCATCATGCCGGCAGTGAGGTCGCAGCGCATCGATTAATTCTTTTGCCAATTCCATTGCTCTCGCGTGTTCCATTACTCTTCCCTCCGTAATTGGTTAATATAATCCCGGATACCAAGAATAGCGGCAGAGACAGCAAAATCTAAGCTGAGCAGAGCAATACAAAGAGCAATAATGATTCCCATCTATTAACTCCTCTAATTCACGGAACATCTTTTGTCCAGGTATAACCACAATCCTGGCACTGTCTTTTTGGCCAGCCCTGCACCTGTTTATGCCAGCTGCTGCCACAACGAGGACACCGGCCGATAAACCAGGCACGTATATCATCAATCAGGTAATATAGGATTTTGAACACCTTTATCCTCCTCGAGATCGATGATCGTCATCGGCGCCCGGTTCGGATCCACAACAACCTTTGGCCGCTTAACAATCAGGTGGCTCATGTCATCATCCTGAAATAGTCCGGCGGTAACTAAAATATCCTGACCGGGTTTAAATCTAGCCCGGAGGTTGTCCTCGTCTCGCCGGCGATGGTCCCTGAAAACAAAGGTCAGATGCAGGACAGGGCGTTTGAATGGACGAAAATCGCCACCGGCCGATAAAGTATTCCGTACTAATACGGCTTCATAATAGACAGCTTCAGCGTACTCCTTGCCGTCCTGGTATTTTTTAGACCAGTGCACTCGAGAGTTGGGACTGCAGCTCTCAGGCGGTAGTTGGTTGACTTCTATTCTCAACTTTCACTCCCTGCAGCATTACGTAGGTATCAAACCACTTTATCTGTACCGGCTCCGGCCAACTATCACTAAAGGCGGGAAACATAGGGAATACAGGGGTCTTTACGGATGATTCTGTACGCAAGGCTACTTTTGATGGAGAAGTTAAAGGTATTTTCTCTTTTCTTTGCCTATCAAGTCTGGTCTGGACATCCTCCAGTCCCCATCGCTTTTTCAGACCGTTCATCGAGGCCTGGGAAATATGCCACCTGGGTAACGACTTTGGCTTTCCGAGCCCTTCCCACTCCTCAATGATTGCCGCTTTGTTTCGTTCATAATAAGCGGAAATGACCATGTTGCGGTCTCGGATTGTAGCATTGGCTCCAATGATTGGTCTCGGCGGAACCGGTACCGGGTCTTTATACATCGGGTCTCCCTCCTTTCTATACAAACTGTTTAACTCTTGTACTCTGATTAATAACTTTTCGAATTCCGAGCTTTCGTCGTACCACGATATGCCAAATTGTTCCGCTCCACAGAGACATACTTCCTTCACAACCCCGCTTTCAAAAAAACTGTCTTTCCAAAAGTGGGCGTGAAGCATAGCTACAGACTCTCACCCCGCGCATGAAAATAAACCTGTAACGGCTGGCCGCTAACCTGGCTTACCACGTTTGCTGCCAATGATCTCTGATTGGAATTGAGATAATTAGCAGCATATTCTGATTTTGCTTCTACGAGGACTGTGTCCTGTTCAAGAGACACACCAACCGAACCGTCAAACCAGGCGTTGAAATTAAGACCGTTCACCCGCTCTTTTATTACTGACAGAGCTTTTTCCCAAAGACTCTCAGCATGGTCACACTTTTCCCGTGACAATTTTGCAGGTTGCGCGCGAACCACGCGCTCCCTTATGTAAACTCCAGCTTCATTTTGGGTACTTTCTGTCACGGATTTGTCACGAGAGGGAGAGGGGTGGGGGGAGGTATATATATACTTATTAGATATATTATTAAGAGGGTTAACGAGGGTTGTCACGGAGTTTGTGTGACTAGCCTTATTAGTAATGTCTTGTTCTTCATGTGTGGGCGTCACGACATTTGTGTGACTAACTTGTTTTAACCGTGCCCGGTGTTCGCGTTGTCTTTGTCTGGCGGCTTCAGGAGTATCAGACGGAGCTATTTCCTGTCGTCGTTTAAAATTGTCCAGGACGAGGGTATCGCCGTCCCAATGCAAACTCTTTTGGGTCACCATGTAATCAATCAAGCGTCTGAGGGAGGCGATCTCCGATCTGTCCTGGACAAACATTTGCCGGGCAATATCGGTTATACTGAGCGGATAGCCAGCACCGTTGATCAGACGACCATCCGCATTGCACTCCTGAGCTACACACAGGAGATGTAACCACATACCTCTTTCGGTCATGGAACGGCCTACCAACTTCGGATCCCGAAGTACTTCCGTCCAGAGTTTTAACCAGGGCTTCGAGCGTGCCATGAGTGCCCCCTTTTAAAAATCAGTTTGTAATAGGTTATCCAGGTGGCTTGCTACTGCAGATACCTTGTCGTCCGGAATGTCATCGAATTTGGTAACCGGTTTACCGACGATCTTGGCGATTTCATCTCGTACCGGGTACCGGGGTTTTCCCCCAGCATCCTTTTTATCCTTAAGCTTAGTCGCCAGATCCTTGATAAGAGCCCGGAGGTCCAGTACTGCCTTTTTCTTTTCCGCCTCGCTCATAGGCACTTCGCCCCCGGGACCGGGCTGTTTTTTGTCCCCGAATATCTCCTGTTCTAATTCAGCGGTAGTCTTGTCCTCCAATTTGGATGCGGTACTAAGTATCTCCGGCTTCTTTTCTTCGACAGTAACGGTTGTTTTGAAGGTCTCCCTTTCCTCTAATTCGTCGATGTAGGGGATAGTCTTAGAAGGTATATCCATAGGGTACATACGGTCTATACAGTGTCTTTCCGCACGGAAAGCTGCCATGTTCTCCATGCTGTTCTTGGCGTTGTCCTGGAGTCCTCCGCCTTTGGGGAAATTATCTTCTTTAGTTTCCTTCCCGCTTCGGTCTGTCCAAACACGGTACTTAGGCCACTCTCCCCAACCATCACCCTCTTTTTGGGTATCCATATCTCTTAGTTTGACAATGAAGCGAACCATATCAGGGTTGACAGTCTTGAATTTGGCCTTTTCCTCTTCTTCGGTCATGTATCTAGGCGTGGCATCCAGGAACGAATAGTTATGCTTCCTGCAGGCCACCTTGCGAGTCAAGCTGATTCCCTTAACACACTGGAAAGTAGTATGTTCCGGCTCTATTATTTTGCCGTTGGCGTCTATTTTTGCCTTGTTTTTGAAAGGAATAAGATACAGGTCGTTGGTACGGGGATCAGCCCCATAGTCAACACAGAGTCCAATCGCCCGGGCGAATTCCACAGGTGAGGCTTCCTTCGCATTGGGCCACATTATTTCGAGTATCTCACTGGATGTCTGCTTGTCGAGTGAAGTGATAGCATCGTACCGCATGAGTGCTAGAGCGGTTTCTTTTCCATGTCTTTGTTCCATCATTTCTCTCCTTGTTAAAGTATTGTATTCGCGGTAAACCATTGGCCTTGCTATGCCGTTATGCGAAATGTCCTGCCGGCACTGCAGAAAGGGGATATGCTTCTCAAGGTCGTACCTCATTTCCAGATCTGCCCCACATTCGGCACAGTATTGGAATTTCATGATCTCCATTAACTTTTCCCTAGTCAGATGGTACGGCATAAAAATTCTGCGGCCGGTAGTTTTCCCAGCTTGTCTACCGTTTGATCTGTCCTTCTTGGTATCTTTACAGCACCGCCCCCCTATATCTCTATTTTCTTCGGTTGCCTCTTGATATCCAGGTATTTCTGCTTACAGGTAAGATGTAAATAGTCGGGAAACTTGAGGGAGCCTAATCCAGCTCCTCCAATTGTCGCGACATAACAGAAGTCTCCTGGCATGATCGGACCGTCCCCGACCTCGCATTCATGCCTTTTACGAGCTCTCCGCGTGGTGAAAACATATCCGTCAGCATATTCATCTGGAGTCGGCATATTTACTCATCCGGGAAGATAGGCACGTCGCTGAAAAGTTTACCCTGCCGCTCGAAGTCAGTAGCCGGCCGGGTATTGATTGCTGCCATGGTATCCCTTCTTACCTCGGAAACTGTCTCCCCATCCCCAAGCATGACAATGTCGACTTCCACAAGGCGTTTTTCCTCACCTGTCTCCACAGCTATAGCCAGGTCAGTCTGTTCATTGCCCAGTTTACTCATGATCGCTTTCAGATCATCTTTGATGCGCTTTTGACGTAACATCTCGATTGTGATCTTTCCGAAAGATTGAGCTAACTTCATAGATCGGTCATGTTGCTCATCCGGAGTGAGGATACAAGGGAGCTCAACTTTCCTTGTTCCAATGACTTGCGTTCTACCGGAAGGACCGGGTTCGAATACCGGGGTCTCTTCCGGTCCGGTACCAGGGGACTGGTCAGATCCGGGAGGCGGTGGAGGTAGAGAAGACGTACTGGTGCCGGTATCTAGCGTCCCTGTGATTTCAGGCGGATTTCCTGATACTGCATTGGAGTCGGATTGTTTCTTTTTTATCGCCATTAAATGATTCCTCCTCTTATTACTAGGTCGTTTTGCCTCTCTGGGCGTTTATTGTTTGTGCCTGTCTCTGGACATTTATTATTTGTGCCTGCGCTTCGACAATTTTCACGACATAACTGCGACCACACCCAAGACAGAAATCGGTGGAAATAATAGCTGTTGGAATAGAGCTGCCTATAAGGGGCGGCCTCTTTTCGTCGATCGGCGGATTTAATTGGGATTGGATAGGAACCCACTCGAGATTGGGGGAGACTTGTCCCTTCATTTTCGCCTGGTTAAGGATATGGTCCCCCAGCCTGCGAGTGCTACCGCACCAGGGGCAATTGTTAAACTCCGCAATTACTTTAGGTTCAGGCATTTTCTCCTCGCTTTATTTTTTTCTTATATACCCTCTCTGATAGAGAGCTAATGCCAGTTTTGCTTCGGCTAAGGCGTCATGGCCTGCCCGGTGCTTTTCCTCGAACGGTTCATCCGGGAAAAAGTACTGCCAGGCTTCTGAAAATTTAGGATATTTGTAATCGCCATACCGCCCGGGCAGCTTTAGAATGTCCTTAGTAGTCAACATTAAGCATGGCCAGGTGGTCGGTATCTTAACCCCATGCCGGAAGAGTACCTGTTGATCGAAATGAAGATTGAAAGCCGTCACCGGCCACAGGGAAAGGTATGCCTCAACTCCATATTTCATTTCTTCCATAGTGGGAGCTGAACGGACCTGCTCCGGGTCAACTCTAGAATGCTGCATGAACCAACAATCACACCACCATTCGAGCCCCGGAGGATGCACGAGAGTATCCCATAGCAGTTCCGTTTCCCCTGTGGACAGGTCGACGCTGGCCAATCCTATTTCAAGAATGTTGGCATATTGTGGTTTAACATTATCCGTTTCGGTATCTACGACGAAGATCTTCATGGTTCAACCTTCAGCCCCGGCCGGGCGAGTCGACGGGAAAGCGGTACCGGCTTTTGTTCCCGGAAGCCTTCTTTCCAGGGATTCTTGTGTTTCTTGACTATCGGCCGGAATTTCTTATTGCCTACAATGTTGGCGTGATAGCTGTTTTTCATTTCTGCCCTCTCGACTTCATTACTAGCTCGTGGGCGGCGTTGAGTCGCTTCATCTTAGCCTCGTCTCCACCAACACTATCAGGGTGGAAAGACTGCGCTTTGGCTCGATAGACACGTTCTATCAAGTCAGTCGGGTCGTCGGATTTGACTCCCAGGATGTCGAATGCCTCAGCGAGAGTTTCCTGCTCTTCGGCCTTCGGGTCCGAAGTAGTCTTGACAAGATCTTTAACCGAACTCAGCCCTTGATATGCAACGCCAGTCTTTTCGGCAATGCGTATCCTGTCCAGGAAGGAAAAAATCGAGCGAAGGTTCTCGTCATACTGGGAGGCGGCAGTACAGGAGACGGTCTGCCACTGACCTTTACGAAGGTAGGTTACAGTCGCTCCCTGACCTTTTAACACTCTTCCCCCGACGAATTCCTCCTGCTCCCGGATTATGGAGAACTGCTCTATCTTCCACAGGTCAAACATGTGGCGAATATCGTTTCTGGTTCGATTCGCAGGTACTGTGTTTGCTGTCATGTTTTCTCCTAAAAGGGGATTTTTTTCTCTTCTTTAAGCGGTGTCATTATCTACTCCTTGGGAACATTGACTTGGCGAAACACTGGCTTAGATGGGGCTCCTTTTCAATGCACTCTATGCAAATTAGCTTTTGGCAACCAAAGCAATAATCGTCTGGGTCACAGACCATCTCTCCACACTGCGAACATATCCCCAGGTCTTCCGTTGTATCGTCAGAATTTTCGATAAAGCTAGCTTTCTCATCGTGTGATAGTGCTAAGAACTCAGCCATTTTCATTGACTTTGCACCTCCGCTTTTTCCGGTTCACTTATTACGTTGGCCAGGAAGATAGGACAAACGTCGACGTTGCCCAGCTCATCCCGGAGTACTGACTTCAGGCGAGCACAGGGATCGCCGTAGATGGGACACGTACTGCAGTCCATTAAGGTTCCTCCCATGGACGACCTGTCGTGGGGTCATATCCAAAAGGTCTAAGATAGTGGAATTCTTCGCAATAGCGCCAGCCGTCGTTAAAGCTGGCTGCATATGTTTCCAGGTCTCTCCGGAATATGTCGGCGACCTCATTTTCCTCTGCCAGTCCGACAAGGTATCCACGGAGAACCTCTGGCCGATCAGCGGGGTCAGTGGGGTCCGAG
>JAQULX010000002.1 GCA_028718465.1 Dehalococcoidales bacterium
GTGAGGTCTAAGTATGCGGTCGTTACGGGAGTTCTCGAAGGCTCCAGCAGCCGAGGCAGAATATTGCAGTGAAATCTTATTATAGGAGGTTCTGGCTAAAACTCCGACATCGCGGCACTGGTTAACCCCCGGTTTTCCCAGCCCGTGCATGCCCAGTAATACCGCTTCCAACCTGCCGGCCTCGTGGGAGTAAGGGCCTCTGATATACCCGCCTCCGACAACATGGACAATAGAGGTTATTTTGGAGGCAAATTCTCTCGCTAGCGCTTTTATCGTCCATTCCGGCACTCCGCATTTAGAAGATGCCCACTCCGGAGTCTTGGGAACACCGTCTTCTTTGCCCAGAACGTAGTCCGCCAGTTTATCCAATCCCACAGTATGGGTTTTTACATATTCCTTGTCATAGGTATCCTCAGTAAGCCACATATACACAATGGCCAGTTGCAAGGCTGCATCTGTATTGGGCAAAACAGGTATCCATTTATCAGCATGCACTGCAGCTCCGTAGTTTAAGTCAGGACAAATATAGACCTGTTTGATGCCTACCTGCGACCAGAAGAAGCAAATAGAGGAGCCTGCCTGTCCGCCGCAGCCACCTGGTGTAGTCTCAGGGTCACATCCCCAGAAAAGCAGCATTTCAGCGTTTTCGGTAATATCTTTGGCAGTATTCATAAATGGGTTCGCCTGACCGACATCTCCATAACCCCAGACGTGCATCGAGCCCCAATACCAGCCTTCCCAGCTATCCGGGTTTCTACACTGCTGGGTATATTCCCCCATTTTACTGAGCAACCAGGTTTGACAACCATGAGGAGCATGCACTGTCTTACATTCAGCATGACCGTCCGCCTGGGCCAGGATAGCTGCCGGGCCGTATTGCTTCTGGATTCTTTTTATTTCGTCAGCAATAAGAGTAGCAGCTTCATCCCAGGAGATTCTCTTATACTTGCTCTTGCCCCGGTTCTGGGTATTTCTTTCACCGTTGGGGTCCCAATCAATTCTCTGGAGAGGGTATTTGATGCGATTGGGAGAATAGGTTCGTTTCTTGTAACCTAACGAAAAACCCGTTGGCAACGATTTGTAGCTCGGTTCAAATGTTTTACCATTTCGCTTAAACGAATAGAGATTCAAATGTTCCTTGGGATATTTTGAATCAAAATGTAAAGGCCTGACTCTTACTATTTTCCCGTCTTTCACATCCACTGCGCAAGGCGCCCCTCCTCCCTCCAATCCCATAAGGCCAAGGGATTTATAGACTGTCGCATCTGCGATTTTGGGGAACTCAGCCGTTTGTTGTTTTTTGTTTATCTCTTCCTTCATTATGCTTCCCTCCTAATATTATCTTCGAAGACCCATGGATCCAGATATTCTTTTTAACTCCCACATTGGGTTTTAGCAATTAATATGGGAATCGTTGGCGATGTTTCACGTTTAGATAAATACTAATGATAAAGGGTGACAACTAGACTGACAAACAAACGAGCAGAAGAATATATGTCCCTTGTCAATACGTATTAGTTCTTCTTATATTACGTATACAGGAGGGATAAAATAATAGAATTTAAAGCGCCTGATTTCACTCGTAAGCTTCCTGACAATAATACCTGTCTTGAGTGGCTTAAAAATCAGCTTTACCCTAAAGGTATAGAATGTCCTAATTGTAAGAAGATCACCAGACATCACAAGTCATCCACCAAACCCTACTGTATTTGCAATGTTTGCGGCGACCATGTCCACCCGACTACCGGATGCATTTTCCGGACCAAACTGGCTTACTATTCCTGACTAAATTAGGACACCCTAAGGAGCAAAGTGGGATAACAATTAAACCGTTGACAAATAAGCTAAGAATGGGAACGTCACTACTGAACTAAAGCCATAGAATCAACCTGTTGAAGGTGATTCTATGGCGAAATGGAGACATATGAAATACGGGAGGATTTTAATACTGTAAAACTGCTAGATGAAGCCTGGGGGGGTGGATTTTGAGAATGAAATCGAAACAGTAAGGATGCGTTTTAAACCGATTTGCAGATGGATCCATAATAGAAACTCATTTACATCCTTTCCAAACAACTGAGATACAAGAAGATGGTTCCGTATTTAATTTTCTTTAAAGTTATGGATAGTGTTCGTTTCCACAGTTGGATCCTGGGATGGGATGGGATGACCTGATAGGGGTGCTTGAGCCGCATCCTAGATATCGCAAAATCGCTGATAAATATTTATGCGTAGATTTCTAACTTCCCAACGAAGTCCGCTTGCCACTGAACAATGAAGCTAAAAAGCCTCCAAAGCAAGAGATAGCTAAAATCCCGAAAGCAATCCTGATGGCACCCAGGAAACTTGAATAATATTGAGGGGTGATTTCCACTCTACCAATAAAAACAGCCATAATTACCACGATAATACCTATACCGAGCATCTGTCCGATTGATCTCATGGTGCTTACCGTTGCCGAGGCTACTCCATAGTATTTGGGAGCAATTGAACCCATGATCGCATTGACATTCGGTGATGCGAATAAGGCAAAACCAATTCCCAGCAGGCCCAGGCTAACAAACACCTGAGCCAGCGAGGTCGTGTTGGTGAGGAAAATCAATGGAATCAGTCCAATGAACGTTAATGCCATGCCTATAGAGGTTACTATGTAAGGCTTCATTTTATCGGACAATCTTCCGGTAAAAGGAGAAAGAAGCGCCTGGAGAACCGGTTGGGTAACCATAACCAAACCGGACTGCTGCGGGGTTAGTCCTTTAATATATTGCAGGTACAAACTGACAAGAAACGAAACCCCAAATAAAGCGCCGTTGCTGCTCAGGGATGCTATATTGGCCAAAATAAAGGTCCTATTGTTTTTAAAGATTCTTAAATCCATTATCGGGCTATGGGCAATTTTCTCCCACTTCAGAAAGATAAATGCTCCAGCTATTCCTATTAAGATAAAAATTACTCCCAGAGTATCAGGCAGAACAGAGAAGCCATACATCAAAGCAACCAGAGATAACCCATAAATAGCTGCTCCAAGATAATCAATTTTCTGACCCTTGCTCCCGCACCACTCCCCTTTGACTTTAAAAAGTATGAGCAAAATTGCCAGAAGTCCGGCCGCCAAAGTCACTATAAAAATGCTTCTCCACCCAAAATGTTCGGTTAATATTCCACCCAGGAATGGCCCGGTCGAGGATCCAAGATAAACGAAAGCAATATTGATTCCCAGCGCTCGACCTCGTTCTTCAGCTGGAAATCCGGCGGTTACCATCGCTGTATAATTAACTATAATCGCTGCAGCGCCGATCCCCTGGACTAAACGGCAGATGGTGAGCATCGTCGAAGAATTAGAAAAAAAGCAAATTGCTGACGTTGTGACATAAATGGCCAATCCATAAAGAAACATTCGCTTGATGCCCACAATATCAGCCAACCTGCCGAAAGGTATCGCGAAAACCGATTGGGGGAGAATATAAGCGGTGACAATCCAACTTAATTGAATAGCAGTAGCTCCGAATTCACGGCCTATTACCGGAAAAGCGATATTAAGAGATTGAGAAGTAAAGGACATAAAAAAGGCTGTGAGAGATACAGTTACAAGTATTATGACTTTAACACTTTTCTTAATAGGAGCCGCTTTCGAGACAGTATTGTCTTGATCCATGATAAAACCTCTTCTAAAGCAATGCGATTACTTTGATTATCTTACAGCCTTATATATGGTTAATACAAAATCCTGATGCCGAAAAGTTGGAGGCTAAACAATGATATTAACACCAAATACTGATGCCGATCAATAATTATTGCGATTCTGATGTTATGGCTTCCTAGTGTCTTTTGTACAGCACAAAAGACACTAGAAGAATATTTCGATGAATCATAAAATTATCATTGTTGTTGTTGTGGTGGTTTTAATATCCTATTTCCCTCCGAAAGTTTGGCTCCGGCAAGATCTACCGGGGCCAAAACAATTTCAAAATTGTCATATTATATAATCACAGTGGGAATGGATGATCTTTCATTTGTTCCTCTTTTAGATTTAGCCTTGGTTCCACGACGCCAGGGCCAAACTATTTTCAACTCTTAAACTGATCTGCTCCCCGAAACGTGGTCCAAAAAGTAATGCGATTTTTAGAAATGGTAAAATAATTTGTTAAGGAGCTTAGCCATGAAGAAATCGTAGTTCACATCGGAACAAATAACCTTTGCCCTCAGGTAAGCTGAAGCAACTGGTAGCCGATCTAAGTCTGGATAAATAGATGCTCTATGACGTCTTGAAAAAAAACTTAAAGCCTGCTCAGTTTCGTGAATACGGTCAGTTACTGCAGATCTGTTTTAAAGTTAGTCAGCGCCGGGTATGTCAACTGTTCCAGTGCCCCAGGTCATCTTACCGACGGAAGAGTACTCGCGATGAGTAGGCAGCCTTAAGAATGAAGATCCGGGATATTGCTTTTTCCAGGGTTAGTTATGGGTACCGGCGGACCAGGTGATATTGCGAAGAGAAAACTGGATGTAAATCATAAGCGAGTCGATCGGCTTTACAGACTGGAAGGATTAGGAATGCGTTCTAAGAGACCTCGCAGACATGTTACTAGTTGTTGGAGGATGGAATAGACCACGGCTACCCACACTAATGAAAGCTGGAGTATGGATTATATGAGTGATGCACTCTATAATGGGCAAAGAATATGACTCTTTTCGTTAGTCGATAACCATACCCGTGAGAGTCTAGCGATAGAAGTAGATCAACGTCTGGATGGACAGCTAGTCGCTGAGGTACTGACGTTAGTAGCTTTAGAATGAAGGAAGCCTGAGAAGATCCGTGTAGATAATGGTCCGGAGTTTCCTTCCAAGAAACTGGACCAGGTGGAGTTAGATTTCAGCCGGCCGGGGCTGGCCAACGTAAATTTCCACCCAGTCGTGTCCCATGGGTGCCTCAAGAGAAGCGGTGTATAGGTACGCCACAACTTCGGCATCGGTGCCCATTAGTTCCTCATTCTTGATAGCTTTCATGTTCTCGACCATCCGTTCTAGGGTGATCTCTTCTCGTATCCAGTCGGGAAGGGTATCTCCCCAACCTCCCGGCATTACTATGATAGGGTCTGTAAGCGAACCAACCAGATCGGATATCCAGCTGTCATTTTTTCGGTCAACTATTGCGGGTTTTGTGGCAGTTTCACACATTTCAATAATCTCATCCGGTTTTTCTATATCCTCTTTTCCATTCATAACATTCTCTCCATTTTAGATTCTTTAAAACCTTGGTCGCGGCGGATAGAGCCGCCGACTTTCTTTAATAATTCTCTAGCAGCCGGTGTATCGGGCATGATCGCGGCCTGATTTGAATGATGGCCGCTTCCCAGATGACCACACACGTGTATTGGGATATCAGCGGCCTTGAATGCCTTCATCTGTTTTTCCAGTTTGCGGTTACTTCCCCCGAAATGTACCAACAGTTCATCCATTAGTTATCCTCCAGCCAGTCTTTGACCTCTTCCAGTGTCTCGAACTGATCTTCTACAAGAGGCATGATCTTCAACGTGTCCGGATCTATCGGGTTTATTCGCCAGTGTAATTTTGGAGTCTCACCGAACATATCGGTAAAGGCATATGTAGAGCGAACCAGGAATGGATTGTGAGAGGTTTTTCCGTGTAGAAGCCTATATTCCACATCGTTGAAAAACCGTTTGTTCTCAGGTGTGAACCACTTGGGATGAGCTTCTTTAAGGTCCGTTAAGGTGATCGGCATTGGTAACTTCCTCCTTAGCATAAAAATCCGTGCAAATAGGGATTACTGACAAGCCGTCATCGACCAGGAATATCTGGCAGCGACCATTCTTATAATTTCCTTCGACAGATAACAGACCGTAGGGTGCCATCTCATTGGAGGCGGCAACACGGGAAACCTTGGGGATCTTAAAAGCTTTGATTGCTTCCTGGATAGCCATACCCGGCCCCAATCCCATATCACAGGGGAGTGCACGCCACTCCATTCGCTCGATCATGGCGGCGATATCCCCCCGTTTATCACGGGTATATTCCTCTCCTACCTCAGTCCAAGTTCTTTTCAAGGTTTTATTACCTCCTTCTCACAGCATTGGATTCATGCCGCTCTTGGGCACTATAGGTTTTGGCGGGGTGACTGTTCGGGTCGTAACGGGCACCGGCGGTGGATTCAGAGTGGTCACCGGATTCTTGGCGGATGTCTGCCATTTCTGGCTTGCCTGCGCCAGAAGGTTGGGCATGGCGTTGGCCACATCCAGGATGGAGCCGGCAACTTTGAAGAAGACCGGATCGGTGTTAGTCCGCTGAATCCCTACTGTGGCGGTGTTGTCCTTGTGAGTCACGATGATCTTGATTTCTTCAGGCATTGGATTCCTCCCTTTCTAATTTCTTCCTGGTCATAACTTTTACGGTTTCCGGCGTGGCATACACTGGAGTCATGGTGCCGGCTTCCATATCAACATAGAGCTGAACCCAGGGGCAGGTACCCGCAATCAATCTGCGGATAACCTCGATGGTAATGGCTGCCATCATCTGGTTGATGGTTGGTCCCTGCTCGGCGATCGCGGCGCAGTCAACTGTTACAGGCGGTGCCTGAGCCAATATATCCGGCCTCTGGATGGTCGGCAGGGGTAAGGTCAAGAATACGCCGCCGTTTTCTTTCTCGTAGTATTTTGGAGCGGAGCTCGAATTGCCGATCAGTACCTGGCCGAAGTTCTCTCCATTGCCTGCGTCAATCCACCAGTAATTGCTATTCTGATATGAGCCGGCTACTGATTTGAATTTAAGTTCGATATCTTTGCGTGCCTTACCATTGTCCACACATCCGATAAAAAGACCGCTAAAGTTGACCGGTGTCAGGCTGATGGGCACAGCACTGTAACCGATCGCGCGGCCATATTTTTGGGAGAGCCGGTAGGCCAGAGCCTCGCTTTTAACCTTGCCGAGATCTTCTCGGACGAAGTTCTGGCGGCCGAGGTTTCTTTCCTCCACCCGGTCGAAGTCGACGAGCATTAGCTTAATATCCGGAGTCAGCATCCTGCAGAGTCCTTCGGCTACAAAGCCGCCGGTACCCCCGCAACCAACCATTGTCACGCCTCCTCTGTTTCTAACAAAGTGATTATTTAGGACATAATTCATTCAAATACCTCACCAATCTCCACGTCGGCGTAATAGCCGTAGATACCGATTCGTACCAGAATCTCCTCACGCTCCGCCAGGAGACACCCTATGACCAGCGAGAGCCGGAAACCCTGCTCGTCGGCATTGTCATCACTGCTGAAGAATGGCGGGAGGGCGCCGTGGGTGTGGATATCCATGATGGTATTGGACATTACAGCATATTTGACCGACCCCGGTTCTCTTGTCTGATCAGGAATCTTCAGATGGTAACCATCTTCCCAGGCCACGGCCAGATAGGCTTCCCGGCCGGGATTGGCGAAAGCCACTGACAGGGCCAGGTCCAGAAATGTGCTGGGAATTTTGCCTTTCTTCATCTCAAACTTGCGCTCCAGGTAGGCGAGCCCTCTGATTTGAGCTTCGGAGATCTTGATAGTGGCATCCAACAGCTCGTTATGGCAGTGTAGAAAGACACCGTTTACGGCGAAAATGTAGTTGTAGATTATGCCATCCTCTCCCTGGAGACCGTCTTTGGTATTCAGAAGATACCCTACTGGTTTATTCATGACTTGCCACTTTCTCCTAACAAATCTTCTATTGTTCCGATTTTGACCAGGTCAGCATTCGGGTACTTATCCTGGCCGTCAATCTCTTCCCATAGTTTGAGCAGGTCCTGGGGGTATTTTTTAGACCGGCCGCCAGGACCGGCTGCCTTGGTAAAGAAGGAGGTAAAGAATTCCTCCGGTATTCCGGCTATGCCATTACCGTATTTGTGTGTGCCTGGGCAGGTGCTCCCGTCGTGGTAAACATTGAACAGGGGAGCATGGTATACCTCGATATTGGCAGCCTTGGGTTTCTGTTTAACGGCATACACTTTCGGCTGCCGGCCCGGGTTGCAGAGGAAGATCAGTCCCGGCATGGGCAGGCTGAAACGTCTGGCCGGTTTGAAGACCTCTTCCTGCAGGGCAACCTTCCAGATCTTGGGCGGGCGCCACAGAGCGATCTCCGGGCCACTACGTCCCATTTTCCACCAAAGAGCGCCTTCCGGCAGAATGCCCGAGTTCAAAGTTGTATGTCTGAGCAAAGCGGCAGCCAGTTCGTCGGCTGATATTACTTTGGTCGTGACGGCTCCCTTTTCCACCAGATAGAGCACTATACTCTCGCTGTAAATATCCACCCGGGCGGCCAGTTCGTCACGCGGGACTTCGAGATCCTTCGGCAGTTCCCACTGATACCTCGGCAGGTCCAGTTTCACTGGTTTCTTCTTGGACTTCTTCGGTATCGAACTTGAGGTTGAACTTGAGTTGATTTGGATCATACGGCACCACCATTTCAGGATTTATGACACGTAAGATTTGGCGTAATGTTCCTACCGGTTCCTTATCGATCAACTTCCACAGGCTGTAAACAACACTCTGTTTAAGTTCCGATTCTTTCCAAAGCGTGGTCAGTTCTTTGACGTTCTCCATGTCCCATTCAGGGGGGCTGCTGCTGGAATAGTATTCGTCATCGGTATCCAGGAAGTAGTTGCCGGTAGCGCTGTTTAATATATCCGCCCAGATAGCGATCCCCTGGTAGGGAGTGTTATCAAACAGGCGGTGGGCGTCTTCAGTACTCAGACCATCGTTAGGAACCAATTCCAGAAGGTCTTTCGGTATCCATGTGGCGCAGGCTTCGGCCAGTGTTACCCGGCTGCCTTCGGATTCCATACCGCTGCTAACCAGATAGGTCGCGATGATTTCTCCGGGATCGTTCTGTTCCGGAATCTGCTCGTATTGTTCCCAGCCGATACCTTGAACGACCAGGGGAATACCATGAGCAATAAAGCTGTAATCCTGGTCTTCCTCGTCCATGAAAAACTCAGCCAGAGGGAAGTAGCGGTCTTCAAAGTAGCTGGCGAATTTAGCGGTCTGCTGGCCGGGCGTGCTTAGCTTGAGGATCTCGTCCTGGCGTTCCGGAAGGTATTCCTCTACCAGATTCATGAAGGCCAGTTGGTCCTCAGAGGGGAAGATTTTAACCTTGAGAGCGCTCAGGTTGTACGGCGCCATTTCGAACAGCTTGTTGGCTAAGGTTGCGAGCGGGCCAATTCTTTCAGGCAAAGGAGCATCTCCTGTGT
Organism: Dehalococcoidales bacterium; assembly: GCA_028718465.1. The sequence goes on from JAQULX010000002.1 coordinate 9,230, forward strand.
TTTTCTGGCATATTCGGCTGACTCGCTGCCGGCGGCCTCGATTTCCTTGTGGTACATGGCTACCTTGGCCGGATCGAATGAGCCGACTTCCTGGTATATCTGCCAGGCCAGCTCAATCAGTACCAACCTGGTTTCCGGTACCTCACGCAGGGACACGACCAGCTCAGCGGGCTTCATTTTCTTAAATCCGTTTTAAAGACAAACTCTTTCCAGGTGAATTGCCTGCAATCGCATTGAGTACAGGATCCATGGCCGGAAGTTAAAAAAGGTTTATGCTTACTTTTGAGGTGGCCACACTCGCACAACTCATCAAGGATCTCATCCGGATTAATACGGCCTTTCGTCCCTACCTTCTTGATGAACTGGACATAGTGATTGCCGTCCTTGTCGGTTTCTTTAACCTCGGCAGTATGCAGTTCCGGCATGAAATCGGCCAACTGCTTCTGGAAGTCAGCAATCGGCATGTTTGGATCCGGGTCTGGAAATTCTCTACCGTCCGCGATAAAGATTCGAGCCATAAATGTACCTCCTATTTAGTTATTTCTGAGTTTTTTATCAGCCTGAGCTACTGAAATATAACTCGGGCACCTAAGAGAACAAGGATTTTTTCCTAAAATACATTCTTTAATCAGCCAATAGCATTTGCGGCGGTTGGCTTGTTTATAGTACGTTCCTTCATGGTTCTGCATTTATTGCTCCGGTAATTGGGATCAGATATTTAGGTTCACAAAACTCATTACTAAATCCGCTTACCCTGGGACTTATCTATTCAGCACATATTCGAGTGAAGATAAGTCCCAGCGTAAAAGGGGTTAATACTCGTCCGGAAAGAGTACGGTGGTTACCGATCTGTCCCACTCGGTGATAATCCAGATGGTGGCTATCCCGTTCTTGGGGAAACTGTCATCATTGTAAGCGGAGAGTATCCGGTCGCCTGCTTTAACCGCCTCGTCGTTGGTTAGTTTATCCTCGGCGTCCACATCTCCCCAGTCTCCTTTAGTATGCCGGTCCAGGCTAAGGGTAATGAATTTAGCAAACTCCTCATTCTCGGCCACCAGGTCGGCAACTCCTCTGGTCATTACCGTTTGTCCCAGGGGGAATTGAACTGTCTTTTGACTCTGTACCATTTGATCCTCCTCGATTAAAACGAGAGAGGGGATTTTTAGTCCCCTCTCTCTGTCGGATTTAGGTTTTCTTGCGTCTGCCACGACGTTTTTCAGGTGTCCCGGTTATCTTGGGTTCCGGCGGATTTTCGGTAGAAGTTACTCCCGCGGCAACTCCGGCTGTCACCGGTTCTGGAGCGGACTCCTGTGGAGATACTTCTTCCTGGTTAACAGCTATAGCTCCGTCCTGTCCGATGTTTTCGGGCACGGGTTGTTCTGTATCCGGTTCCTCATTCTCAGGATCTTCCGCCGCCTCATCTTCGATCTCCCTCTCCGGAATTCCCTCGGTAGTTTCGGCTGTTCCTTTGGGGGCTTCCGTTGATGGCTCTCCATCTGCCTCTTGCTCGTCTTCCCATTGGACTTTCATGGGCATGACCGCCACGATGGGTTTGCTGCCATAATGGAAAAGGGCTGGGCTGCTGCCTTCATCTTTTCCCAGAGTGACCACGCCTTCTTTACCTTCAAGGTAGTCGAGCAGGTATTTCACGTTAAGGGCTACTCTTCCGGCTATGCTTTCCGGTTGAACCGGAATTTCCGCATTAACCTGCCCCCTTTCGGGGCTTTGGGCGGAGACGGTCATAGTGGTCTCCGTCCATTGCAGGCGTACTATGCCGGTGCCATCTTTGGCAATGCCCTCCAGCCGTCGTACCGCGTTCCTGAGTTCGGGAGCCATCAGCTTTACCTTGATGGGTTCTCGGAAGTTGTTGAGTAGCGCCAGGTGGTCGGGAGCTGTCCCGGCAATCAGTTTAGCGGAGAGCCGAATATTGCCAAACTGGATGTCCACCACGCCCTCGGCCAGGGAAAGCTTGAGTGGCCTGGCCGCTGTCAGTTGACGTACCAGGGAACTCTCCAGAGGTACTGTCGACGGGGATTTGTGCCACAGGTGTTCCAGCACTTTGACGGTGTTCGCCGGTAGGATAATGGTCTGCTGCACCGGGTAGGACAGCTTTAGGGACTGGTAAGACAGGCGGAATCCATCGGCTCCGGCTATTTGGAGTACATTACCCAGGTACACCGTCACCCCGCTTAACACCGGTCGAGTGGCTTCGGTAGCACAGTAGGGAAGAGCGGATAGCAGCGCCTCAAGCAGCAGATCTCCGTTCAGGTCGCCTTCCGCCTGGAATTCCGGCATCTTGGTTACCTCCGGATAATCCTGAACGTCCAGGACTTCGTAAGCAGCACTGCCACCCTTCCATGAGAGTTTGATAGTTTTGCCGTTGGGTTCGAGGGTCAGCATTTCATCTCCGGGGACATACTTCAGGAGTTCGCTCACCGAACGATAGGGTAGGAGTAATTCTTCTCTGGCTTCCTGAACGGCTACGGATACCATATTCTCCAGATCGGTGGCTGCCATCCGTCCGTCTTTGACCAGGACATTGGCGATCACAGGGAGAGTGGGCTTCTTGGGCACTACCGGATGAAGCAGGGCCAGGTTTGCTCTGAGTTTGTCTACACGTATTTGCATCTTTATCACCTCCTCTTGGCCGATTATTCACCGCCGGGCGGCCAACCCCGGTAGTAGAGTATTATTCCTGGATGTTCAGCGATAAGGGTTAGAACATCGCGTCTTGCTGTTTGTTTTGCAATTCTGGCAGGGGTAATTAGTACAAGGTATCCCTTTTCGTTAATTGGGAGAGGGTATGATTCCATCATGGTCAATCAGCTTCATACCCGGTGTGACACTCACGAAAAGCGGAGTAATCAGATACTCGTCTCCAGCTTGTTTATTGACAGAAACGATAGCGCTGGCAGGCTCACCATTCACAAAACAGGAAAACAAAGCGAAATTGGCATAGTCACCGGAAGTCAGGGCATTAAATGAGTCCCGATGTTCGGGTGAGATATTGGTATCAGCCATAGAGTCTCTCCTTTAGTTAGTTTTAAGCCTTATTGACCAGGGCTAGTGTAATGCCATACAGGTGACCTATCTATTTCCAGAACTCTTCCCCCAACAGGGACTCGGCGTCTTCCATTTCAGCAGCGACGCCGTCCAAATCGTCGCCCAAGATATCTTCCATGACGGCAGCCAATTCCGCTCGGAAAGGTTTTTTCTCCACCGGCTTCCCATTACAAGCCGGACAGCCATCCCCTTTTCGGAAGAGTTCCCGTTCCTCATCCGTCAGATCGCCATGCATGACCCCGTAATAATCCCAGGGTTCTCCGCAGCGCTTGCAGTACAAGTCCATTCAACATCTCCTTCCAGGCAGACTCTGCCTGCTAATCTGTTTCTGTTTGTTCCTTTGCTTCAGTTGCCAGTACAGATCATTCAGGATATCCCGAGCCTGCGCCCGGGTTTGGATATTTTCCTCGATAGGCTCCCGAATCCCTAGAGCTAAAGCAAAACGGGTAATTCGGTGGATTTGCGCCCCGGTGGGGGCATCTTCCCAGCTCATTGCTCAGTCCTCCCCCGGATACTCTGATACCCACATCCCAGCCAGAAGGCCATCCAGAGAGCCTCATAGCAGGGGAGTTCCCGGCTGACATCTTCCAGTATGCGGACTAAACTCTCTTTATCTTCTTGACTGGGCAGGTGGAGTTTCCGGATACGCTCGATTAGCTGGGTTGCCATCTCTCCGGCTTCATGTTCGTGGATGATTTCCGATATTTCCTGTTCGATTCCCATAGTTGCCCCATCCTTCCCTGGATAAACCGTCACCCAGGGGATATTAAGAGGGGGCATAGACTTACGCCCATGCCCCCTTCTCAGCAATTAACTGATAAAAGAAAAGACACCCTCAACGCTCAAGAGTGTCTTTCTATAAATTCGATAAAATTAAGAATTTACATACTTAGATAGTGTTTGACCGCTTTCCAGCAAATATCATTTATCCTGTCCTCTAGGTCTTTGGGTATCTTGCCATACCTTACCGCTTTGCGTTTTTTGCATTTGCTCATACCTTTGAAGCTGTCCTCTAAGTCAATATGTAGCCTCATGGGACTAGAGGCAATTCTTACCCTTGCAAAGGGCTTAAAGGTAAGTCCAGAGATACCCAAATTCTCAAGGTAGTATTCGGGCTGATTATCATAGAATATCTCTTGACTGATAGCGCTAAATCTACCATGCAAGGGAAACCGTCTTTCATAATTGCTGTGTCTGGCTTTGTATTCGGCTTGATATTCCGCCTGTCTTTGCGCCTTATCAGCGTTTATCCAGTCCTTAATCAGGTGTTCCGATTTAAGCTCATATAACCGACATTCTGTCTTAGTGTGTTCGATAGTCCCCACCAATGGATAAACGGTAATATAGACGGGATTACCTTTTAAGTCATGGATAGGATTACCGTCTTTGTCCCGACAGGCTTGAAGTGTCGGTTTCGGGACATGAATAAGGCGTGGTTCAAGGTGGGTATAATGTTCACGGATAGGACACGCTGTATGTCCTAAGAGGCACTTGTTACCGTACCGTACCCAGAGCTTAACAAGGTGTTCTTGACGGTCGGGTGTTGCCCATTTGGCTTGTCCTGTCATGCTTTCACCTCTTATCATTCATTAAGTCTCAAACTGGCTAGTATCTCATACGCCGTGATTAACTTAAACGGTAACCAGTTCCTTTTCTTTGCTTTCGGTTTCGCTGTGGCTGTGTTCGTGGGTTTCGGCTTCATCAATAGCTTGCTGGACAATCTTTTCCATAGCTTCATCTAGCTTGTCTTTGTCATGGGCTTGCAGGGGTGCGCCCGCTTCGGTCGCCAGTTTAACCTGTTCCTTATAGGCTTCGGTGTTCTCATTGATAACCGTATTGGCATAATTCTGAAGTCCAGCAATAAAGTTTTCCCGAACCAGCTTCACATTGTCGCTGATGTCTTTGGCTACTTTAATGACGGGTCGCCCTGCCTTGCTGAACTTAACCGAACCATCAGGATTATAAGTCAGCCTTAACGGTGCGCCTAATGCCTCATGGGGTATTCGGGTATCACCCATTGTGTTGGTAGCGGTAAAAAACGGTAACCAGACCGTTTCAAGGTCTACACTCCAGACCTTGCGCCCTGAACCCTTGCCATTGGCTTTAACCAGTGTCTTGATGAAATTGGGTGTATTCTTCATACGCTTCATATCTCCTTTACATTCAATATTCGGCGTATGAGACACTAGCCAGCTTGAGACTCTCTATATCCAACAGGATTGCGCTTTTCAGTAGACCAGATATATATAGGTAGGTCTAACCTAATCGGCTTGTTGCCAGTCCTCTGTCAGCTTTCCGCCCTAGTTTGCGGATTGCCTGAGCTGGAATTTGTAAACGTTCAAAAAATACAAAGTTACAGTATCATTGTCCAACAATAAGTCAGAAAGTGACTCATTAAGAATTAGCTAATATGTGGGTAATCCTCCCCAGTATTTTGTAGATTAAAAATTAGAAAAGAGGCATCGGTAAGGAGGGAGAAAAGAGACATGTTACTGACTAGAAAGGAGTTATACAAGATTATCCGGGACTGGAGGATCGGTCCGATTCCCAGGGAGTGGGAAAAGGAATCATTAGACCTTTATTGGCACGAATTGGTTACGGGAGAAGGACAGACTGTCGAATATTCCGAACAAGATATTGTGGAGGGGTTACGAAGAGCCCTGCCTCACCCCAAAATAATTCAGTATATCATACTGTCCAACTTGTGGGGTGCAGTACAAACTTACTTCCTTTATAGTATTATTTGAAAATTACTTTAAACCTGCCTCTAAGTCCAATATGTTATGGACTCTTACAATGTGTAGAAAGATGACAAAGCAAGTGCTATAATCTAGGCATTAAGTTATGCCTTTTTATACTAAAAGTAACGCAAAGTAATGCGGATTGAAAAGGGGGTGAAAAAGATGACATACAAAAAGCCTGTAGTTTTAGCCCAGAGTACAGTACGGATGGCAGATTGCCGCCCGAATAGTAGACCGAGCGGAAGACCTTGTAATCCGCCCGGGCCAGGCGGACGCTAAGCAGCCATTCCAGTCAATGACGACGATGCTATTTTGCATAGCATCGTCGCCAGATTTTTAAGGAGAAATTCAGATATATTTTAAACAGAAATCCAATGCTATATTTAGAAACTATGGATCTTTTGGCTATATAACAGACAATAGAAATTTCGGATACAAACAAGCAAATGGTGATGGCAATGACATCGGAGATAGAATTATATCTCAGAGTGGTGCAATATTTTTGTCTGTTTTAGGGAAAAAACCGCAGACGCTTGATTGCCTAGCTGAAAAGATTAACATGCAATTTACAGGTGTAGACATTGAAACAATAAAGAATGATGCTAGAGATTTTTATCGCCTGCTTGAATTGGATGGGTTTATTGTATCAGGAGAAACTTTGCGAGAATGCAATAAAAAAGACGTGAGTTTCTCATACAAGAAAGTAAAACCAAACAGAGAAAAATGCGATTGTTCTCCAAATAAAGGCTTTAGAAAATCCACACAAGAATTTTTTGATGAATATTATAAAGATAAATCTCAACTCACAAATTTACACATAGAAATTACGAGCAAGTGTAACGAAAGATGTGTACATTGTTATATTCCACACGAAAATAAAATAAATAGTATGGATCCTGACCTGTTTTATAATATTTTAAAACAATGTAAAAAAATGAATTTATTACATCTAACGATAAGTGGTGGTGAGCCAATGACTCACAACAACTTTATTGGTTTCATGAAAAAATGTAATGAATACAATTTTTCCGTAAACATTCTTAGTAATTTAATTTTACTGAATAAGGCTATTCTTGAAGAAATGAAGAAAAATCACCTTTTGAGTGTCCAAACATCATTATATTCAATGGATGCCAATATTCACGATACGATAACCCAAACAAAGGGAAGCTTTGAAAAAACCAAGAATGCAATATTGACGCTAATAGAAAATGATATTCCTTTGCAAATCAGTTGCCTAATAATGAAGCAAAATATGAAATGCTATTATGATGTTGTAAATTGGGGAAAAGAACACAACATTAACGTTGGTAGTGATTATGTCATTATAGCAAGATATAACCATACAACACAGAATCTGAGTAACCGTTTATCTATAAAAGATATCAAAGAGGTTATGGACCAAAGAATTGTTAATGAGCCTCACTATTTAGAGCTAATGGAAAAGGAAACCGAAAAGAAAAAAGATATGAAGCCGGACGATTTCATCTGTAGCGTGTGTCACTCATCCATATGCATAGCAGAAAACGGAGATGTTTACCCTTGCGCTGGTTGGCAGGATTATGTTTTAGGTAATATAAAGAAAACATCCCTTAGTGAGATTTGGAACGATTCAATAAAAGTGCAATATTTAAGGAATTTACGAAGAAATAATTTTCCTAAATGTATCCAATGCCCAGATAATGAGTTTTGTACTATGTGTATGGTTAGGAACGCAAATGAACATCCTCAAGGAGATCCTTTGGCGGTTAATGAGTATTTTTGTAATATCGCAAAATTAAACAGAAAAATAGTTCTTAATTGGAAATGTAATACCACAAATTCTCAAAGCAAGTGTTAAAATAGATTTTGGCGACGACGTGACAAATGTTTACAATTTAGCAATAGATGCCGTTCAACTACAACATACATATACAATATCCGGGTTGTAATCATTTCTCCTGATTGTAATTCATGACATATACGGATAAATTCTACTTTTCTCACCTCAGAACAGATGATATCATTATGATGTTGAAATCTCTTCCGGCCAATATCGTTTCTGAAGAATTTTATGGATATTGACAATACTCCAAGGTTTTATATCCTTTGAACTAGACATTTTCCCCTTACGTCCCAAAGAGACGATTATCGCTCCTACATGGAACGAATTTCCCCAAAAACTCACTTGGGGAATAATACTCGCCAGCCGTTCAGCATCATTATCATGTTCGTTCTTAGTTAACCAAGCAAAGTGTGCGGCAACCTTGTCCCGATAGTTTTTTACTTCTCCTATTATCGAATTGAGATAAACATCTGACTTCGGTCGAGTATTATCTTGACGGTAGCCGATAGTCCCGATCGTCTTAACATATTGACATGCTGATATTGCATACCATTGAAAGGCACAGGTTAACATAGGATACGGTATACCTTTAACGCCTGGAACATTTCCCATGAAAAAGTGTTTCTTACCAGGGTCAATTTGGCTCAAGCATATTTCATCGCATTTACTAGCAAATCGGTAAAGATGATCCAAGCCACTTTTAAGACAAATCAGAGCGTAATACTCGTTCGCTGGGTCGAGAAAAGGTTTTCCTTCCACAGTTATTTTATCAATATAATCCAGTGTTGTCTTTTCACTTTCTGCCATGGCAAATATTATACCTGAACTTATTTTACAGGGCCGTTATTTTTAAAAGACTAGCGGCCCCCTGTCTTCATATATGGATCGAAGTCCTGGGATTAGTCCTGCCCTGATTGCTGTTCCAAGAGCGTCTCTAAAGCTATTGACTAGCTGCTTCTTCTGGCGTTTTCGTGTTTCTGGGCTTGCATCCTGAGATAGGTGATAGAGTATAGGCCATCGACGAGCTTTTAAGTCAAACGGCAGGTTATCGGGCAAACCAAAAGCCTCATTTATTACACCGATGACGCACTCTTGCCCTTTGGACTTGAGAGCATAGCCATATTCTATCAAGACATTTGGGTTAGGTACCCATTGGACAACGAAAGTAAGGTCAGCAACGAACATTGAGCAAGAGTCGATTTTAGCGAGTATAGAGCTAATGATCTCCGGACTACCCGAGATTCCTCGGGTATCTTGATCAATCGTCGGCATTTCATATAGCCGCATATCTTTAGTGATCTCTTTAATAGCAACGCCTAGCGCTTCATGAATGAAGCCTCTGTTGATTCTACTCGGGAGGTCACTTTGCCAAGAATAGAAGATCGTTGCCATTTATAATCGTTCCTAAAAGTCACATTGATACACGGATTATAGCACAAATGTAAAAGTTTGGATGAGCTCAAGGTTCTCCCTCTTTTCGTTATGCAATAGCTTGGAAGCATTAAATTTGTTTGACACTTAAGTAATGCTCTATTATGATAATCCTAAATTGTGAAAGGAGGACTGAATGGGATTCTGGGATAATGATGATCGAGACCCGAAGCGGACTCTGTGTATAAGGGATAAGCAGATATTATGGGAAAGGGCTAAACATAAGTGCGAAAACCCCGCATGCCGCAAAACGATAAGCTTTGTAGAGATGCAGCCAGGTCACAAGAAACCTTGGTCGAAGGGCGGTAGAACTACATTAGCTAATTGTGTCTGCCTCTGCTACAAGTGCAACAAACTACAGGGAGATGATAGTTGGGAGGTCTTCTGCAAGAAACAGGGGGTATCAACTCCTGAAATGAAGGCCAAGGAAGCGAAGGGACAAACGAAGCAGAAACTCACCGACCTGACTCTTCCGCAGCTCAAGCTCCTCGCTACCAAGCACAAAGTTAAAGTCCCTGGTAAAATCGAAGAGACGATGTTCTCCTCTCGGAGGTTAGCTCCCACAAAAGCTGACTTCGTCAAAAAGCTATCAGGCGTAGTGACCGATGCAGACCTTCGATCCCTTCCAAAACCGGAGCCTAAACCTGTGAAGAAGACAAGGAAGAAGTCAGACAGTTGGTGGTAGGATGATTTGTAGTAGAAATTCATTTATTCGATTTCGGAATTAACATTTTGGTTCCGGATGGCACTCAGCGCAAATCCACGTCCCCTATCGAAACCAGAAATCCCTGCCATTACAATAAAAGCATTTCTCTTGGGGAGCGAAAGAAAAAATAAAATATCTATTAAAGCTAATTGATAATCTCTCGTTTTTCCATCAAATAACTCATTTGGTATACTACGAGCAGGGAAAATATCAGAATAAATGGAGACCTAGAAGTTTGGATACGTTGTTGAGTTGGCCGATATGGACAATAATATCTATTGGTTTGGTATCCGGTGTCTTATTAGGAGCTATTACAGATTCATCTTGTGACCTGCCCAGCATCCGGCCAGCGCCAGGAAGTCTGTATGTTTACAGTTCCAGCGAACCCCACGGAGAGGAACGGGAAATGGACTTCCGGCGGCTGCACAACTGGCTGGACCATTTTGGAATCAATAAATTCGGCATTCCGGTCGAGGTCAATGGCAAATGGGAAATCCCCGAGGAAGAGAAGGGCTTGCACGCTTCTGGCCATGCTTATGGACCGGATCTGCTAAACATTGTTCGGGAAATAAAACCGCAAATATTGATACCAGTACACAGTGAATATCCTGAATATTATACAGAGAATCTTGGCAAAGACGGTGTCATCATAACATATCCGAGGTTAGGGGTACCGATAACACTCTAAAGTGCTGACTTTAGTATCTTTAAAATCTTGCAGTATGTATAAGTTAATCTCTTAAGGAAAACAAATAGCTTGGTATTATTGTAATTATTGGTTATCATAATTGATAACTGAATGTATACATATTGACAACTTAGTTATCCTATAGTATGCTATATAATTACTTGGGGGAGAGAATATGGCGGCAGTTAAAAAAGGCCTTTATGAATTTGATCCAAACAGTATCAAAGTAATCAGGCAAAAGCTCAACCTAAAGCAATCTGACATGGCTCAGATGCTTGGAGAAACAACCACTAAGACTACGATCTCGCGTTGGGAGAATGGTGATACTACACCTGATGCAAAATCACTTGCCGCGATATATTCGGTTGCGGTACAAGGAGGAGTTATGCCGGAGTTCTTTAAAAATCTTAACAACAAGGGTGGACGTTCCAGGTTAATTGTGTCATGGGACTTTCAAAATTGGAGTCCGAAAAACAACAATATCAAAGAAATAAGCAATTTAATTAAACAAACATTGACGAATCGATTCCCTTCCGCAACTTACCATCTCTATAAACTATTTACTACTGACACCCCGGTGAATATTTCAAATCCATGGGAACAATGGTTATCAAACATGAATTTTGTTACTGGACAACGGTCAATCACGAATATACAAGACAATATGATTTTAGATAAGTTGGGATGGCGAGTTTATAAGTATCCTCAAAATATAGATGATGAATTAGACGCTCAAAGCTACAGCGATTGTCTTCATAGTCCGTCCGATACTATATTTGTGCTCATCAGCAGAGATGGCGATTTTGCTGATCTTCTCCAGGACCTTCGGCAAAAAGGAGTAAGCACGTATGTAATTGCACCTGCAGGAGCGAGCCAGAAGCTTATTGAAGCTGTAGGGCAAAAGAGATGGATTCATATACCTGAAACAGAGTAGAAGCAACAGTTCCTCAGATGGTTCAGCTATCTATTTCCCAAAATTGGAAGCGCAAAAACGAATCACTAGGGTCTGGATATCGTAAGCAACTTCAGCTATATAATTCGCGATATCCTCCAAATCTTTCGCGCTCAAATTCTCTATCACCAATTTCAACCCTTTATCCTTTCTCTTCGCAGTTATCTTAATCCTATCTACAGATGAAAGTGATGTAGATGCTGTCCAAAACGAATGTACCACAGCATTTCGTTTTTGTTCGGCTTGGGCTGTTCGAGCCAAGATTGTATCTATTTCTACCAACTCAGTGGGACTATTAAACTTAATTCTATAAATTGTACTTAATAGGTCTATTTTTTGACGGAATGACAATTCAGAAGTTATGATTTGGCCTAGCCTTGTACCATTCGTCCTTTCTAATCCATCACGAGTACTTATGAAATACTTAATCCATCCTCTTTCTAGTTCTGAAGGTGTTTCGGTGATAATTTTTGCAAATACTTCATCAATTTCGATCAGATTCCATATAAACAATGAGACTACTTGCTCAAGAGTTGCGAAGTTGACCGTAATCTTACCAATGGAGATGAGATGTTCATCATTAAATTCCAGTTCAAATTTATCCATTTCAAAGTACTCCCTTGACGATTCAGGTAGTTTTCGATGACCAGGTAAATAGTATTTTCCCCCGTGTAACTAGCTTTATAGTAAAGATAGAAAGGTAAGAAAGCAAGGTTGACTCGAATTCCATCAGAAATTATAAAATGGAATGTTTTCCTTGGTAACCAAATGTTAAGACGTAACCGCTGCACATTTAGGTTAATCAGTACTAATGCGAATCAATAGAATATAGTCGGATAGGTATTGACAAACTTAAGCTTTGGTGACACAATCTTGCACATAAGTCCAGTATAAATTCAATATTTAAGATTATGCCAAATATAATCGCAGAAATTAAACAATGGTCCACGGCGCTTCCTTTCTGGGAGCGTTGGGGATTAGACGGGTTAATTTCCGGAAAACAATATAATGATGCCGATTGTGCTGAACTCCTTCAATGTCTTTTGGAGGATGAAGGTTTAGTTAGTCCAGCGATAGAACGTAAAGAGCTTACACATCTAAATAATACAACCGATGCTGCATTCAACCCTAGTGAACCCGTATCTTTAAAACGGGTTTTTAATGTCCAAAATGTTAATGCTTTAGTACCAGGTCAAACCCTTTCTTTCTGTGACGCTCTGACCGCGATATTTGGGTCGAATGGGTCAGGTAAATCAGGATATGCCAGAGTCTTAGGCTGTGCGGGTTTTACTCGTGGTGATCGAGTAGTACTTCCGGACATAAATAAACCATTCAATACTGATATAGTGATATCAGCAGATATTGAGATATCTTGCGGGACATCCACCGAGATCATCAATTACAAAGTTGGCTCGACCTGTAATAAACTTTCCCAATGCCATGTTTTTGACAGTACTAGTGTACATGTACATTTGACTGGAGCTAATTCATTTAGTTTTTCTCCAGCAGGTCTTTCCTTGCTTACTGGCTTATCGGATTTAACTGATAGTATCAAATTAAAATTGCAGACTAAAATTGATGAAGCAAAAAAGCCTCAGGCATTCAAAATTTCCTTTCAAGGAAAATCATCAATCACTGAAATCATAGATAACCTTGGGCCGAAAACTGACTTGAAGGAATTGAAAAATCAATCTCAATTAAGTCCTGCTGAAGTCGATCTTATCAAAGAGTTGGATTATGAAATAGCCGGTTTAAAGACTAAAAAGGTTACAGAGCAAGTTTCAATATTACAAAAAGCAATTCAAGACTTAGGAAAACTCCAAACACTTCTAACTGATATTAGCAATAAATTATGTGATTCTGTTGCTGCCGATTTAGAGAATTTGATAATTCAACATTCGCAAATAGAAGCCACAGTCAAAATTCTCAGTATTGAAGAGTTCAAATCTGATAAATTCAGCCAAGTAGGGGCTGCTGTTTGGCGACAATTTGTAGAAGCTGCAAGTGAGTTGGCGAAAGCCGAAGGATCTCAGGATAAACCCTATCCGCAACCAGATGATTATTGTTTACTTTGTCATCAACCATTATCCGAACATGCTCGATTGTTAATTACCAGGTTATGGGAGTATTTGGTAAGTGATGCTCAATCTAGGCTTGCTAAGTCGGCGGAAGCGATTGAAAAAAAGATAGAGAGCATCCAGTCAATTGATATGAAGTTCCTTAATAGTGAATCGATATACTTCAGACTCTTGCAAGGTTACGATACAAACGTACTTAATATAGTCACGACTTTTCTGGCCGAATGCCAAAATAGGCAAATAGCACTATTAAGAATATTGAACACTCGGAAGAATGAGGCTTTAACAAAATTACCGGACTCTGGCGCTGAGGGAATTAGCAAAATAATTGAGAATTTGCAATTGGAAATTAATGGATTAAAAACACAGAACGTTGAGCAAAAAATTACAGAGCTTGAAAACAAGCTATTAACTTTACATCATCGCCAAATACTTGGTCAATTACTCCCAGATATTGAGCAATATATCCTCAAGATGATATGGGCTCAGAAGGCCTCGCGCATCAGTTGCGATACTAGGCATATTACTCAAAAATACAAAGCTCTGTTTGAAAATTTAGTAACGGACCGATACCTTGAGCTTTTTGAAAAAATCCTGAAGGATTTACAGCGGCCATTACGAGTTAGTATAAAAACCATAGGTAAGAAAGGCAAAACTGTCAAACAGATAGTTTTGGAAACCGATCCCACTGCTCCTACAGATATTGCCACCCCTGAAAAGGTGTTGAGTGAAGGCGAAAAACGAGCAGTCGCTCTAGCAGATTTCTTAACTGAAGTCGCCTTAGATAGTACCAGCAGAGCCATTATCTTAGATGATCCAGTCACTTCACTGGATTTGGAATGGCGTGAAACCATAGCTTCCATTCTAATTAAAGAATGTAAAAAACGGCAGGTAATTGTATTTACCCATGATTTACCTTTTTTATATTTCCTTAAGAAATTTTCTGAGGATGAACAGACTGAAATGGTAACTCATTGGATACAACGAATAGAGAATAAACCGGGTTATATATTCCCAAATAATAGCCCTGCATTAGAAAAGGAGTATGTGAAAACTGCCAGAGCTCAAGAATTTTATGAGAAAGCCAAAGCTTCAGATGGGCATGAACAAGAATATTTTCTCCGATTAGGGTTTGCAGCACTGCGGACCTGCTATGAGGCATTTATTCTATACGAACTATTCGAAGAAGTAGTTGTTCGATTTGATGTACGAATAATGTTTGGTCGACTGAAGCGAATAAAATGGGATGATTCAATTGCCGATGAGGCTAATACAAAATACGAATTCTTATCAAGATTCATTGAGGGTCACTTACAAAGTGACGAATATACCGTCAAACCCGATCCCCAGTTGTTAAACCAAGAAATACAGTCATTTAACACATTGCGAACTAAGCTAAAGACTTTAAAAGCTAAACCCAAGTAGTTACGTTTTGTAATTCTTTATCAATCCTCAATCCTGATCTAATTTAGAGCTTTTCCTGTCCAAACATTGGGGTCCACCTAAGCCTAAATAATTCTCCTAACCGACATATATCAAGGTAAACCTTAGGATAAATTATTATGGCGTTTAGCTGTATTATAGCAACCGCAATTAATTCAGTGCGATTATATAGTGATATTAGATGCTAGTAGACGATGGTAATCTTTGGTGTTATAATCTCCTTGCCAAAATGGAGCAAATATAAAGCGCTGGAGTTATAGTCGCCAATGTTACCATTTGAATTTGTAGTAATTGGAACTCCGGTTTCACATCAAACTAAGGATAAAAAAAAGCTAAGGAAGTGGAAAGATACTGTGAGAGCCGGAGCTAATAAGAGATGGCCGTCAGGAGATCTACCCCTGAATCAGCCTATCCAAATGTTTACCGTTTATTATTTTGAAGGGGCAGCTCTTGATGTTGATAATATGACTAAACCAATTCAGGATGCATTGAAAGGACTTATTTATACAGATGATTGTCTTGTTACCGATGGTCACCCAGCGAAGAGAGATTTAAATGGGAGTTTTCGAGTAAGAGGAATGTCACCTGTGCTTGCGGAGGGATTTTGTTCTGGCAATGAATTTATACATGTAAAAATCTTAGAAGCACCAAACCAAGAGGTATTACTATGAACGGTTCAAATGAATCTGAAAGAGAGTACAACCGAATTACTCAAATAGCAAATGAATACCGGCAAAATGGCTACACAGTTATAATCGAGCCATCTATTAAGGAATTACCTAATTTTCTTTCCGATTATAAACCGGATATCATCGCTAAAAACAATAATGAGTCCGTGATCATCGAGATAATAAGTCACTCGAATATATTGAAAGAATCACAATTATCTCGCATAGCAGAGATAATCGAATCACACCCTGGATGGCGATTCGAATTGGTAATGACGAATCCGAAAGGAAATACTTTAATTTCCTCCGAAGCAAGACTTCCAAAAGTTGAGGAGGTTTCAAAAAGGCTAACTAAGGCAAAAAAGCTAGTTAGTGATACTGATTATGAGGTCGCGATTGCAATTGCATGGTCAGCCTTAGAGGGACTATTAAGATTGATCGGAAGAAGTGAGAATATTACATTGGAAAGGCAATCTTCAACTTATGTTATCAAGAGACTCTACTCGCTGGGTTTGGTTGATAGTGAATCATACCAGGAATTGTTTAAGATCAACAAAATAAGAAATTCAATCGTACATGGCTTGGTTGAACCGAATTTGAACTCTTCCGAAATACTCGGGTTCATTGAGACAGTTCGTAAAATCTTAACCAAATACAGGAGGACACTAACAATGTGTAAATGCCCAGTATGTGGAAAACAAACGGCTAATGTTGGTACGTTATTTTCTCACCTTATAAACATTCGTGACGAAAAGCATGAAAAATGGCTCGAATCATATTGCAAAATGAATAAAATTAACCTTGGCAAACTTCTTGTGGATCGTGCACAGGATAAAAAGGATGCAAATAAGCCATTAACGGATTTATTGAAAAGGGATTTCTGTGAGGCTTCTTAAAAAAGAGAAGTAGCAACGCGTTGATTTGACCACTGCCCAAAGGTTTATGAGGTCGCAAAAGCTTAGATGGTGACGCTGGAAGAAATGGTTATTATAACAAAAATAGGGTTGGAAATCGGAAATCTCCAACCCTATTGAACTATGGTCACCGGTAATTATTTGCTGCTACCAATCTTGAACATTTTAGTGCCGCAGGTGGGGCAAGTCCCCTGGGTGGCGGGTTTCTCATTCTTCATAGTGACTGCCTTGGGATTCTTCATATCTTTCTTAGCTCGACATTTAACGCAATAGGCTTCTACCATTAGTCTCCCTCCTTTTTGAGTATCAGAATAAGCTATTGAGCCTAACCTGTCAATAGACTGAAAGTCCAGCTTGCGATTAGTGTCGAGTGGATTCATCGTATTTGGGTTGCGCGACTAAGCCGATTTCTTCATATGGCTGGGGCCGATTTCCGGGTAAAGGGTAAAGAGAGGATTGGACCAGAGCAGCTCATTGGCCTCTTTTCCTACTTCTGTAAGCCGGTAATATATCCGGTCGGGAGCCTGTGAGTAATTTTCCTGGATGGAAGAGGCTTCGGATTCACCGGTAGTTTCCACCCAACCCAGGCGCTTAAGAACCCCGAAATAGACCAGAAAAGAGTGATAGCGCATGTGGGTGAATTTACGGGATATCTTTTTCAGCTGGCGCTCATAGATTAGCTGGGCTTGTTCTTCGGTGACTTCATCGCCATCCAGCACCATCCGGCTGATGATTCTTTCTGCTTTTTCCCGGGCTGTTGCTCGGGCTAAGGCTTCCTTGTACTCATAATTGATATCAGATTGGGCAGCACCGAAGGCAGGATCGATCTTCCGAGAGCCTTCCGGACTATTGCCCAGCAGAAATTCTCGAATAAACCAGCCGCAGCCAAACGGTCGCAGAAAACCGCCCCGGCTGGGGGCTAATCTCATAACCATAATCTAAGCCGCTCCTCCGGCTTTCAGAGATAACCGCGCCAATCCCTCGATCATCTTGCCGGTGACCTTGCGAATAGCGGCCAGATTTTCTTCCAGGACTTTCTTATCCCGGGACCAGATTGCTACATAAGGAAAAGAACGGACTCCACTATCAAACCCGAAACGGGCGCCGATAGCGAAGGCAGCGCTTTCCGCGATGGTCTCGGCATCCTTACGGGAGATCCCCATAACTCCTTCGGTATAGTAATGAGCCATCTCATGGAGCAGAGTTTTGAGTTGCTGAGCCCGGGATTCTTCCGGACGGACCCAAATCAGTTTACCGGAGTAAAATCCTTTGATATCCGGGTCCTGCTCCGGTTTAGATTCAAAGCTGACTGTTAAGACCTGTTCTCTGGCCAAGTCCAGGACCTGGCTAAATAATTCCTCATTGGCCTCTCCGGTTAAAGCCGGTACTTCAAATTCCGGTAGAGGCTTGCCCTCTGTCTGGGAAAGATCAAAAACATAGACTGCCCGGAAATAACGCGGAGTAGCCGCCATTTCTTCGCCCAGGTTTACTTCTTCTCCGCATTTGGGACAGAATTTGGCATTCCGAGGTATCCTGGCGCCGCATTTTCCACAGGTAGCTGCCGGTGGAAAGACCGGAGCTAAAATGGCGATCCCTTTCTCCCCGGACTTGACCCATCTACCCAGCTCCTTCCAGGTATTGAAGCCTGCCACATGGGTGGCCTGGGGCTTCTGGAGCATAATCAGGATCATGTTGCCGATGCTGTAGTCATGGAACTTGCCCATGGTGGAGAGGAAAAGGCGGAACTGGTCGCTCTGCTGGATGCTTTCGACCCCGAATTTGAGCTGTTTTAAGATGCCCTCGACCTTGTTTTCCGCGGCTTCGGTGGTCGGCAGTAAATCCAATTCTTTTAACGGATTGTTATCCGCCAAAAGCCGGCTCCAGCCAGTCGGTATGGCCATGGCAGCCCCGGCTTTTAGCAATCGGGATAACCAGCTTTCCGGTGGTAGCAGGCCGGAATCCGGTGAGCCTTGAGTGTTACCCGCTGGCAGGGCGGCCAGATGGTTTGCCCGGTAACTTGCGGATCCAAGCTCTGGGGGATACCGTTGCTCGATCTCCCGTATTTGTGGATAGGAGAGCTTACGATACTGTTCCATCACCTTTCTGGGAGCCGATAGTTTAATCCAGGTTTGCTCTTCCACGGTGGGAGCATCCCGCAGGGCAATGACCAGTTCCTCAAGTTCACTCTTCCCTTTCCGGCCGGTAGTCTGAGGTAATAATTTCAAAGTTTCTTTCTCAGATTCGAGCGAATCCTGAAGCAAAGATTT
>JAQULX010000003.1 GCA_028718465.1 Dehalococcoidales bacterium
GATATAGCCGCAATATAATCCCCTTTGCCAATAAGACCCTGACCGAGATCACGTGCCATGCCCGAGGAGCCAATTTCCTCGTTACTCAAGCCGGGACTGTCATTGATATCGGCTGTCAGGATAGTAAAGTCATCAGGGTCAACGGTCAGGGCAGGGTAACCAATTTTGTGATGAATGATAAATGTGCCGCCGGAACCGGCCGGTTTATTGAAGTGATCTCTCAGGCGCTGGGATTGAAGATTGAGGAAGTCGGGCCGACTGCTCTCACCAGTAAGAATCATTGTGAAATCAGCAGCACCTGTACAGTATTTGCTGAGACGGAAATCATCACTCAACGGGCTCAGGGAAGAAGCCGAGAGGACTTAATCGCGGGAGCTCTTCAGTCTATCGCCAAAAGAGTCGGTATTATGGCGTCCGGCCTCGGGATAGTTGAAAAAGTAGTGTTTACCGGAGGCGTAGCGAAAAATATCGGTGTTAAAAAGGCTCTTAAGGAAGCTCTGGATGTGGAAATCATCGTTCCTGAAGAACCGCAAATTGTCGGTGCGCTGGGTGCCGCTCTTTTCGCGGCTGATGAATAATATTTCATCAACCAATAGCTTGGATATTATATATAACGCAATAAATAAATGCGCCCAGAGTTAGGCACACCCTGATGCTTTGTTGGGGGGAGAATTATGATTAAGGAAGGGGAGAGGGGCCGCCCCGCCCAAGATTCTTCGGAGCACCCGGAGGTACCCGCTATTAGTTGTTCGCGGCGGCGAAGTTAAGGTATGTTCGAGGCTTCCAGCATGACAAGAGAAGGAGGCTGGATATTCATTTATCAGTCAAACCCCGATATTTCATATATTCGACAAATATAAGAAAGGCCCCTGTAGTGAATTCTACAGGGGCCTATTTTTGAGGCTGAATTCTGGTGAGCCGCCTGGGAATCGAACCCAGAACCTAATGATTAAGAGTCATTTGCTCTGCCAATTGAGCTAGCGGCCCAAGAGTTTACCGATCATAATTGTACCATTACGAACACCGGATTGACAAGGCAGCTGGGGGATTCTTACTCCTGGCCAACAGGACAGTATGAATTCCACCCTTTAGCATGGTGCAGCGATATGAAAGCAGTGTTACACTTTATTTATGGAAGATGAAAGTGACGGGGACAGGCTTCCGGAATAAATTTGAAGAGGTGAGGGCATTGAAGATAATTCTGGTCTACGATACAGCATACGGGAACACGGAGAAGATAGCCAGGGCTGTCGCAGACGGGATGGCTTCGACGGGAGAAGTGAGGCTGGTGCGGGCTGACAAGATACAGGTTAATGAGTTAAAGGGGGCGGACCTGATAATGATAGGCTCGCCGACACAGGGGTTCAGACCGCTGGCGCCGGTCCAGAAGCTGCTGGAAGACATACCGGTAAATTCACTGAAGGGGATTAAAGCGGCAGCTTTCGATACCCGAATCGCCGGGGAAGAGGCAAAAGGGGCGGGACGGTTTATCGCCCGGATTGGCGGATACGCCGCGTCGCGCATCGCCGGCGCACTGAAAAGGAAAGGTCTGGACTTAATCGCTGAGCCCGAGGGTTTTAATGTGAATGATACGAAAGGACCGCTGGGTCAGGGGGAACTGGAACGGGCGGCGGAGTGGGGCAAAAAAGTCGCGGCATCTGTGAAAGTTAAAGTACAGTAATCCTTATTGATGGTTCTCAAGATAGGCCAATTCTGCTATACTATCCGTAGTGGTTTCGCAGGTTTTTTATCGTAAATGGCGTCCCCAAACTCTGGCTGAGGTGGTCGGGCAACCCCATGTGACTCAGACGTTGCTTAACGCCCTGAAAAACAACAATATTTCTCACGCCTACCTCTTCTGCGGGCCCCGGGGCACAGGGAAAACCAGCACCGGGCGCATTCTTGCCAAAGCCATCAACTGCCTGGACAATGGGCGGGGGGAGCCCTGCAATACCTGTGACATGTGCAGGGCTATCACTGAAGACCGGGCTATGGATGTCATTGAAATCGATGCCGCCAGCAATCGTGGCATAGATGATGTCCGGGAGCTGCGGGAAAAGGTGAATTACGCTCCCTCGCAGGCCCGTCGCAAAGTGTATATTATCGATGAGTTCCACATGCTCACCAAAGAAGCTTCGAATGCTTTACTGAAAACCCTGGAGGAGCCGCCGCCTCACGTTGTGTTTGTCCTGGCGACTACTGAGTCTCACAAGGTTATGGCGACTATCCTTTCCCGATGCCAGCATTTCGACTTTCACCGCCTTTCCCGAACAGATGTAGTCAACCAGTTGAATAAAATCAGCTCCGCGGAAAATATCAGCATCGATACGCAATCCCTCCAGTTGATTGCCAGAAGCACCACCGGAAGCCTGCGAGACGCGGAAAACCTGCTCCAACAGCTTACCACTTATTTCGGCAGCAGTATTTCTTTCCAGCAGGTGCAAACAACGCTGGGAATTACGGGAGATTGGCGAGCCAGGGAAATAGTAAAAAGTATTATACAGAATGAGCTCACCAAAGGCATGGCGGCCCTCAATGGGGTTAATAATGACGGCCTGGACCTGCGCCAGTTTAACCGCGAGATGGTAGAATATCTGCGCAATCTGCGTCTGACAAAGACCGGAGCCGCCGACGCGGTAGACCTGCCGGATGAAGATATCGCAGAGCTAAAACAGGTCGCTAACCAGGCATCACTGCCGCAGGTGCTCAACGCCATTAAGCTTTTCGGTCAGATAAGCCTGGGCAACGATAATTCGATCCTGTCGCTGGAACTGGCACTGGTCGACTGCTATCTGGCCAACACCCAGGGAAAAAGCGAGAGCCCTGCCAGCCCGGAGACAAGGACGGCTGCGCCGAAACCCGGAACGACTCCGCCGGCCCGGCCGGTAAGCCGGCCTGCTGCGGCTGCTCCGAGCCAGGCTTCACACGAGACGCACCCCACTTACAAGTCCACACCTGGTGAAAGAAAAAATCTCAAAGAGAGTCCGCCTACACCGGTGCCTAAAGAAGGTACAGTAGATCACAGCGTTGAGGAAAGTCCGTCAACCCCGCCGGCGATCAAAGAAACGCCGCCGCAAGCCCCCTCGTTGAGCAGCGACATCGAACGGCTGCGGCTGAACTGGCAGCAGCTACTGGATAACGTCCCGGCAAATTTGAAAAGGACTAATGCCGTGGCATATCTCCGAAGCGGCGGTAAGCCGGTATCTATTGAAAACGAGACAGTAGTGTTATCATTAAAATATGATATCCACAAATCTCATATGGAAAAACCGGAGAACCAGAAGGTAGCCGAAAAAATAATCAGCGATTTCCTGGGATACCCCTGCAAAATACGCTGTGTATGCGAGGCAGAGAATAATAATCACCTGGTCCGCAAAGCTTTGAAAGAGGGAGCCCAGATTATCAGTGTGGAGGAAAAATGAACAGGAACATGATCCAGCAACTCCAGGCCAGGTTAGCTAAAGCCCAGGAAGAACTGGCTAACATGACCATCGAGGTCAGCTCCGGAGGCGGAGCAGTCAAGGTCACGGTTGACGGACAGCAAAAGATCAAATCCATCAAGATAGCCAAAGAAGTTATCAATCCTGAAGACGTCGAGATGCTGGAAGACTTGGTACTGGCCGCCGTCACGGAGGCTATCACCAAGTCCCAGGAGGCCGCCAGCAAGCAACTGGGCGGGCTCACCGGCGGGTTCAAGATCCCCGGCCTGATGTAATTAACAGGAGTTTTGATTTTATATAAGGAGCCTACCTTGAGTCGGGAATCTGCACCTACTACTGAAGCGGTATCAAGGTTAATCCAGGAGCTAAATAAACTGCCGGGAGTCGGCCCCAAGAGCGCTCAGCGAATCGCTTACTATCTTTTACGCTCTGACGAGATCGAAAACCAGGCGCTGGCCGAATCAATCCTGCAGGTTAAACAAAAGACCAAACTATGTTCAGTCTGCCTCAATATCAGTGAGACCGATGTATGCCATATCTGCAGCAGTGAGCCCCGGGACCGGACGAAAATATGTATTGTTGAGCAGCCGCAAGATATTCTGGCGCTGGAACACACCCGGAAATATAACGGACTGTACCATGTTCTGCACGGCGCCCTTTCACCAAGTGAAGGTATCGGCCCCGACGATCTGAGAATAAACGAGCTTATGGACCGACTGAAAGTCGGCCAGGTCGCCGAGGTAATCCTGGCCACTAACACTAATCTTGAAGGAGAGCAAACAGCGCTGTACCTGCACCGGCTAATAGCGCCTCTGGGGATCAAGGTGACCCGTCTGGCTCGCGGTCTCCCCTTCGGTACGGAGCTGGAATACGCCGACGATGTTACACTCAGTCGGGCACTGGAAGGTCGACAAGAATTTTAGCTGTCTCTTGCTCCGGACGCCTCTTTTCAAGGTTTTTAACCGGGAATGCGGTCCCACCCGTTCATCTAATGCGTTTAATTTTTCACTTTTGCTTTCTCCTGATGTACAATATAGGGCGAAGATTGGAAGGCGTGTGATTTAATTGGTAGTAAATCTAAATCCGCTAAATAACATCAAAAATCAATTTCCGGAAAAGTTCGCTGCGACGGAAGACATCTTCCGACATATTCACCGCGGAGACAGGATATTTATAGCTTCCGCCTGTGGAGAACCCCAATACCTGGTACGCGCCCTGGTTAAATATGCGGAGTCTTATCCCAAGGCTTTCTTCGACGCCGAAGTGATTCATATCTGGACGCTTGGCGTGGCGCCATACACCGAAGAGCGGTATAAATACAATTTCCGGCATAACTCTTTCTTTATCGGCAACAGCACGCGCGATGCTGTAAACAAGGGGTTGGCGGACTATACCCCCGTCTTTCTTTCCGAAGTGCCCGGCCTCTTCGCCCGGAAATTCATTCCGGTGGATATCGCCCTGATACAGACATCTCTGCCCGACGAACACGGGTATCTGAGTCTGGGAATCAGTGTGGACATTGTGAAAGCGGCGGTCGATCAGGCCTCCCTGGTAGTAGCCCAGGTCAATTCCCGCATGCCGCGGACCCACGGCGACGGTTTCATACATATCAGTAAAGTGGACTACCTGGTGCCCCATGATGAACCGCTCCTGGAGTTTACTTTCTCTCCGGTCACCCACAGCGAGGTGATACAGGAGATCGGGAACTTAGCTTCCCGTCTGGTACAGGACGGGGACACCATTCAGGTAGGATACGGGAACGTACCGGACGCCATCCTTATAAATTTTGCCGGGAAAAAACATCTCGGAGTGCATACTGAGCTCCTCGGCGACGGGATTATAGAGCTGATGAAGATGGGAGTGATCGATAACAGCCGGAAAAACATCGACCGGGGCAAGACCATTACCTCTTTCTGTATGGGCAACCAGGAAACCTATGATTATGTCAATGATAATCCGGCGATAGAATTTAAAACTATTGATTATACCAATAATCCGCTCATCCTGGCGCAGCATGAATCCCTGGTGGCAATCAACAGCGCCTTGCAGATAGACCTGACCGGCCAGTCTACGGCTGAATCCCTGGGCAAGACTTTTTACAGCGGCATGGGCGGACAGCCCAGCTTCATGAGAGGAGCAGTCTTATCTCCGAGAGGACGGTCCATACTGGTGCTGCCCTCCACCGCTAATAATGATACCGTCTCCCGCATCGTTCCCTTCCTGAGTGAAGGAGCAGGCGTAACCCTTAACCGCGGCGATATCCACTATGTAGTCACAGAATACGGAATCGCCTACCTGCATGGCAAGAACATTCGTGAGCGGGCAATGGAACTGATTTCCATTGCCCATCCCAAATTCCGCCGGGACTTGATCGAGGAAGCCAAGAAGCAGAAACTGATATACAAAGACCAGGCATTTATACCCGGAAAGGCGGGGGAATACCCCAAAGATATGGAAACATACCGCACCACCAAGACCGGGCTGGAGGTATTCCTCCGTCCGGTTAGAATGAGCGACGAACCCCTGATCAAAGACCTCTTTTACAGCCTTTCCGATAACAGCATGTACCGGCGGTTTATTTCCCGCCGTCAGGATATGCCGCATGAGAGGCTTCAGGAATTTGTAATCATAGATTACAGCCGTGAAGTGGTAATCCTGGCGACCCTGAAAGACGGAGATAAAGAGATAGTTGCAGGATTGGGTCAATACAATATTGACCCGAATACGCATACCGCCGAAGTCGCTTTCGTGGTCAGAGATGATTACCAAAACAGGGGCATTGGAGGCGAGTTGTTATCCTATCTGACCTACCTTGCCAGAAAACAAGGCCTTCTTGGTTTCACGGCAGAGGTTCTGGTAGAAAACCGCCCCATGCTTCACCTGTTTGAAAAAATGGGATTTCTCATGGATAGGAGAATTGAGGACCAGATGTATGAATTAAAGATGGCTTTTAGTGAGGCAACCAGTCATGTATAGCAAGCCGGATATTAAGTATTTGTTTGAACCCAGAGGGGTCGCTATCATCGGAGCATCCCGTGATGCCAGTAAAATAGGTCACAAATTCGTCCAGAACATAGCGGCTTCCGGATATAAAGGAAAAATTTATCCAGTGAACCCTGAAGGCGGAGAAATCCTGGGTTTCAAAGTGTATCCCAAAGTCGAGGATATCGATGGCGTTGTAGACATCGCCTGCATAGTGATACCAGCCAGGCTGGTCCTCGAATCAATAAAAAGCTGCTGCAAGAAGGGCGTCAAATTCGGAGTCATTATTGCTGCCGGCTTCTCAGAGATCGGCAACACGGCTGAGGAAAAGAAGATTGTGGCTTATGCCCGTGAACACGGAATGCGGATTTTAGGGCCTAATATCTTCGGCGTCTACTCTTCGGCAGCGTCTGTCAACGCCACTTTCGGCCCCAAGAATGTCCGTCCCGGCCATGTGGCAGTAATAACACAAAGCGGCGCCATCGGCATCGGTATGATGGGTAAGACCGTTACAGAAAATATCGGCCTTTCAGCAATTATCTCAGTAGGCAATAAGTCCGATATCGATGAATCAGACCTCCTGGAATATCTGGTAGCACAGGAGGAAACCAAAATCATCCTGATGTATATTGAAGGTGTCTCGGACGGCGAACGGCTGGTCAATATCCTCCGGGAAGCAGTCAAAAAGAAACCGATTATCGTCATCAAGTCCGGACGGTCCAAACGGGGCGCTATGGCCGCCGCCTCTCATACATCCTCCCTGGCAGGCGAAGACCGGGTTTTTGACGATATTATCAGGCAATGCGGCGTTCTGCGCGCCGAGACCATCCATGATGCCCTCACCTGGTGCCATTATCTGGCCAGTATACCTTCTCCCAAAGGCGAAAATACGGTCATCATCACTAACGGCGGGGGCATCGGGGTACTTGCCGCCGACGCCTGTGAGAAGTTTAATGTCAATCTCTATGATGATGTGGAAAATTTGGCCAAAATTTTCGAGGAAGTAATTCCTTCCTTCGGCTCATCCAAAAACCCCATCGACCTTTCAGGCCAGGCTCCGGCCGAGTATTATGACAGCGCTCTGACCGCCGCTTTAAACAGCAAAGAAGTAGATGCAGTGATTTGCCTGGCCTGCGAGACAGCGGTATTCGACCCTGACGCTTTCGGCGAAGTAGCCCTAAAACAGGTAAAAGCATACATAGATAAAAAACCCCTGGTTTTCTCCCTCTTCGGCGGGGCCAAGATAGAGTACCACGTCAACAATTTTCAGAAACAGGATATCCCGTCTTTCCAGGATGTTTATGAGTCCGTCTCCCTGATGGGGGCTCTGTATTCCTATTATCGCGTTCGCACCAATCCGCCGGACACCATTTCCCGGGTTGATATGGATGTAAACCGGATGAATGAGATAATCCGGACGGTCAGAGCGGACAACCGGACATTCCTCCTGGCTTCGGAAGCTCAAGCCCTGATGAGAGTAGCCGGAATTCCGATTCCGAAGAGCCATATCGCACGTAATCTGGATGAAGCGGTCCGGTATGCTGAAGAGATCGGTTATCCGGTGGTAATGAAGATCGTATCCAAAGACATTATCCATAAGAGCGATGCCGGAGGCGTCGCCCTGGACCTCGATAACCGCAATGAGGTTATCGACGCTTATCAGGCGATCATGCTCAATGCGCGCGCCTATAAAGCAGATGCCAAAATCGAAGGAATCGAGGTCGATGAAATGGTGCGGGACGAAATCGAGACGATCGTGGGAGCCCGGCGAGACCGTGCTTTCGGGCCCACAGTCATGTTCGGACTTGGCGGTATTTATGTTGAAGTTATGAAAGACATCGCTTTCCGGGCTTTTCCCCTGGGCCGACAGGAAGTGCTTAACATGATCAGCCAGATACGTTCGTATCCATTACTGTTAGGAGTCAGGGGAGAAAAACGGAAAGATATTGAAACAGTGGCTGATACCATTTTAAAGGTAGGCACGATCCTGCAAAAGTGTCAGGATATCAGTGATATTGAGATTAACCCACTGGTAGTGTATAGTCAAGGAGAAGGTGTTAGAGCTGTTGATGTCAGAATCTTGCTTTCAAAACCTCAGGAGGCAGCGAAATAATGAAGAATATTATAATCGGTTCGGTTAGTGAAGATGCAGGGAAAACCAGTATTATTGTAGGCCTGGCCAGGGCAGTAAATAAAAAATTCGCCTATCTCAAACCATTTGGAGACAGGCTGATTTACCGCAAGAAGCGTCTCTGGGACTATGATGGCGCGCTCATTACCAATATTTTCGGACTGGAGCAAAGCTCTGAAGATATGACCATCGGGTTTGAGCACTCCAAGCTCCGCTATATGTATGATGAAGCCAGCACCAAAGCCAAGCTTCTGGACATGGCGAACAAGCTCTCCGGCAATAATCAGTTTCTGATTATAGAAGGCGGCAAGGACCTGACTCACGGGGCTTCGATACGGCTGGACACACTCTCCCTTACCAGGTATTTCGACGGAAAGCTGATACTGGTCATCAGCGGAGATGAGGGCACAATCATTGATGATGTCACTTTTATAAAAAAATATGTCGATACAAGCAACATCGACCTCAGCATAATAATTAATAAGGTCAGCAACCTGGAAGACTACAAAAACAACCACCTCCGGGACATCAAAGAGCTGGGAGTAAATGTACTGGGCGTGCTCCCCTGCGAACCTGTCCTGACACAGTTCTCCATGAGCTACCTGGCAGAGAAGCTGCAAGCCCGCATAATCGCTGGGGAAAAAGGCCTGAATCAGAAAGTGAAGAACATACTGGTAGGCTCCATGTCCGGTGACGCGGCAGTCCGCTATCCTCTCTTTAAAACAGAAAACAAACTGGCGATCACTTCCGGCGATCGGGTCGACTACATCGTGGCCGCCCTGGAAAGCAGCACCGCCGGCATTATTCTCACCAATAACGTCATTCCGCCGCAAAACATCATTTCCAAGGCTTCTGACAAGAATGTACCAATGCTGCTGGTACCTTTCGATACCTTCGCCACAGCCAAACAGGTTGATGACCTGGTGTCTCTGCTGACCAAAGATGACACCGAGCGAATAGACTTGATCCAGAAACTGGTCGAGCAGAATGTGGATATCAATTCAATAATTTAGTCCAATATCCGTTCCCTTTATTCATTAATCCGGCAGAACAGGCTATTCTGCCGGATTTTTACTTTTGCATATCCCCTTTTCCCTTTTCTTCCTACCCCTTTATCAGGTAATAAATAAGTAAAGGAGATGGACGTAAAAATGGGAAAAAGCCTGCGCGTTTTAATTATCGATGATTCCAAAGATGATACCCTGCTGCTGCTGAGAGAACTGAAGAAAAGCGGGTATGACCCGATCTTTGAAAGGGTCGACACCGCTCAAGACCTGATCGACACCCTGGAAAAGCAGCCCTGGGATGTAGTCATCTCCGATTATGTCATGCCGCAATTTGATGGTCTGAGCGCACTGGAACTGGTCCAGAAGACCGAACGCGATCTGCCTTTTATTATCGTCTCCGGAAAAATCGGCGAAGATACGGCGGTCAAGGCCATGAAGAACGGAGCGTATGACTACATCATGAAAACTAACCTGACAAGGCTGGGACCGGCTATCGAAAGAGGGCTCAATGAAGCCTGTATCCGGCGGGAACGCAAGCTGGCAATCGAGCAGGCCCGCACACTATCCAGCCGGCTGTTGGAGGTCCAGGAAGAGGAGCGACGCAATATCGCCCGTGAGCTGCATGACCAGATAGGCCAATCTTTGACAGCTCTCAAGCTGATGTTGACCAAAGCCATGCGCACCACCGGAAGCGACACCAGTTTGGTCCTTAACGAAGCACAATCGGTAGTCTCTGAGCTTATCCAGCAAGTAAGAGAGATGGCTTTGAAGCTCCGACCGAGTATGCTGGATGATATCGGGCTTCTGCCCACTTTGAACTGGCATTTCCAGAGATATTCCGTGCAAACCCAGGTAAAAGTACACTTCCAGCATAACTGCCAGGAAGAAAAATTCAGCCCGGATATCAAGACGGCGGTTTACCGTATCGTCCAGGAAGCTTTGACAAATGTCGCACGCTATGCCAGGGTCAAGGAAGTCAATGTGGTTATCCAGGCTTCGCCAAAATCCATCTACCTGAAGGTCGAGGACCACGGCTGCGGCTTCGATTTGTCACGGGCAGCCGGGAAAGCCTGTATCGGACTCAGTGGAATGCGCGAACGGGCTGAATTGTCAGGCGGCAAATTGACCATAAATACCAGTCCGGGGAACGGCACCTGTATCACCGCCGAGATTCCTACAACCAATCCTACCACCGATGAGAACATAGAGGAAGAATCGGTTTCCGGAATTGCTCTTTGATGCCGAATTCAAAATGCACAATTCGAAGCAAATTTTTCCAATTACCAGATACCAAAGCCCGCCGCCCGGTGGTCCTTCGTCACCCCAGAGCGTAAGTAGTGGACTTCTTCAGTATCACACTGAACTGCCTCCCCAATCGTATACGGGCTTAATTTGACGCCTTTTCGGCGGTATGCTACTATGGAATCACTTTACATGTGACACTCCCATCGAACGTGTTCATTTGAGGGTTTAGCTTCAGGGCTGTGCCAGCTCGGAGATGTAGAATGCAAGTCGAGCAAGAGCTAGCCAGGTTCTCGTTTGGTTGCGACAGCCTGGTTACAATCGGAGTATTTGACGGAGTCCATCTGGGCCACAAACAACTTATTGCACGAACTAAAGAGCTTGCCAGTGAGCAAGGCCTATGCCCTCTCATCGTCACTTTTGACAAACACCCTCAGGAAATATTAACACCGGGAACAACACCGCCGTTCTTAACTGATGCCGCAGAAAAAGCCAATCTTCTTGAGAAAGAAGGAGCGGCAGCAGTAATTATGCTGACCTTCACCCGCGAATTATCTCAGCTAAGCGCCGTCCAATTTATCAACTGGCTGCGGACCAACCTCAGGATGAAAGGGATTGTGGTAGGTCCGGATTTCGCCCTTGGCCACCGCGGAGAAGGGGATATTCCCACCCTGCGCAGGCTGGGAGAGGAAATGGGATTCTCTGTTACAATCATACCGCCAGTCAGGCAAAACGGCGATATTATCAGCAGCACTGCTATCCGGCGCGCCATGGCGGAAGGCGATATGGAAAAGGTCCAGCGCTTCATGAGCCGGCCTTTCAGCCTCCACGGAAAGGTGGTCCACGGTAAAGGACGGGGCGCCGGCCTGGGATTCCCAACTGTAAACCTGCAAATTTTGCCCGGGCAGGCCGTGCCGCCCGACGGCGTTTATGCTACCCGCGCCCAAGTAGAAAATCTTACCTTCCCTTCCATCACCAATGTCGGCATGAATCCCACTTTCGGCAATACCGAACGCACCATCGAGTCTTATCTACTGGACTACCACGATAATTTATACGACCGTGAGGTAAAAATAGACTTTATTCGGAGAATCCGCGACGAAATTAAATTTGATAACACAGAAGACCTGGTTAAACAGATATATGATGATATCCGCAGTACCCGGATAATTTTAAAGGTAGAGGCTGTAGCAAGAAATGGATGATAATGTAAATCACACCCTGGACGATAAACAACTGGACTATCTGCTCCACCGTGGAGTAGAAGAAGTGATAGTCAAAGAGGACCTGATCGCCGCACTCAAGTCGGGGAAAAAGCTCCGGCTAAAAGAAGGTTTCGATCCCAGCCGGCCGGACATTCACCTGGGGCATATGGTCGGACTGCGCAAGCTGCGCCAGTTCCAGGAACTCGGCCATCAGGTAATTCTCATAGTAGGAGACTGGACTGCCCAGATCGGTGATCCCAGCGGCGCTAATGTCACCCGGCCCATGCTGACCGAGGAAGAGGTCCGGAAAAACGCCGAGACTTACATGGAGCAGTTTTTCTGGGTAGTGGACAGGAAGAAGACGGAGGTCAGGTGGCAAAGCGAGTGGTTCGGCAAATTTAATCTCAAAGACGTCATCCAGTTGACCAGCAAATTCACTATTGCCCAATTCCTGGCGCGGGAGGACTTTGCCAAACGTTATGCCGAAGGCCGGCCGATTACCATCACCGAGTTCCTCTATCCCCTGCTTCAGGCTTATGATTCGGTGGCTATTCAGGCTGATGTTGAGTTCGGGGGCGGCGACCAGAAGTTCAATTTACTGGTAGGCAGGGAGCTACAATCCATGATCGGACAACGCCCGCAGCAGATCTTCACCACTCCCCTGCTGGTAGGCACCGACGGTTTTCATAAGATGAGCAAAAGCCTGGGAAACTATATCGGGGTTTCCGAACCTCCGCACCAGATGTACGGTAAGGTTATGTCTGTCCCGGACTCCCTGCTGATTAGCTATTTCGAGCTTCTTACAGATGTCCCGGATGCCGAACTGGATGACATTAAGCACAACATGGTCGATAACTCAGCCAATCCAATGAACTATAAGAAGCGCCTGGCATACGAAATCGTCTCTCAGCTTCACGGACCGGAATCCGCCCGGCAGGCAGAAGAGGAATTCGCCCGGGTTTTTCAGAAACGCGAGATGCCCGAGGAAATCAAAGAAGTGGCTATCTCTTTCAAGGAACTCAGCGGGGAAAAGGGCGGAATAGATATGAGCAAATTGTTAACAATTGCCGGACAGGTTAAAAGCCGGACGGAAGCCAGCCGGCTAATCAACCAGGGCGCTGTCAGTATCGACGGTGAAAAATTCACAGGTACGGTAGCCACTCTGAAAAACATGACAATTATCAAAGTGGGTAAACATCGCTTTGTGAAAATAATAAATAAAGATAATTCATAATAGATACAAGGAGAATTTAGATGGCACAGTTACGTATTCCAGGTCCAACTCCCCTTCCACCTGAAGTGTTACAGGCAATGAGCAAACAGATGATCAATCACCGCGGCAGTGATTTTCATAAGATCATGAGTGATGTCACCGCCAAGTTAAAGCACATTTACCAGACAAATAATGATCTATATATTCTCACCAGTTCAGGGACCGGCGGCATGGAAGCGGCGGTGGTTAATATGCTTTCACCCGGAGACAAAGTTCTGGCGGTCTCGATCGGTAATTTCGGTAACCGGTTCGCCAGTATTGCCCAATCTTTTGGCGCTGATGTCAAGAAGCTGAGCTTCGAGATGGGCACCGCGGCCGACCCGGAGATTGTCCGGAAAGCCTTACAGGATGATCCAGGCATCAAAACAGTCCTGATTACTCACAATGAAACATCTACGGGTATTACCAACGATCTGGCTTCACTGGCAAAGGCAGTGAAAGAATTTAATAAATTACTGATCGTGGACTGCGTCAGCAGTATGGGTTCGATCAACTGCCCGGTAGATGAATGGGGCATCGATGTAGCCGTTTCCGGTTCTCAGAAAGGCTGGATGGCCCCTCCCGGACTGGCTTTTGTCAGCATCAGCCCCAGGGCATGGGAGGCTTATGCCGAAGCCAAAATGCCGCGGTTCTACTGGGATTTCGGCCGGGCCAAGAAGTATCTGGAAAAAGAGGAGACCCCCTGGACCCCCGGCATCACCACCATTTATGCACTGGCTACCGGGCTGGACATCTTAATGAAAGAAGGCTTACAGAACATTTTCGACCGCCATGCCAGAGTGGCCAAAGCCACACGGGAAGGCGTCAAAGCCCTCGGCCTCAAGCAGGTCGCCGATGAGAGGTATGCCTCCAACACGGTTACCGCAGTCTGGCTGCCCCAGGGCATCGAATACAAAGCCCTGAGCAAGCTGATGCGGGAGGAAAAGCAAGTTATCATTACAGGAGGCCAGGATACCCTGGAAGGGAAGATATTCCGCATCGGTCACCTGGGCTGGGTCAACGAGGCGGATATCAAAGAGTGTTTGGATGCTTTAAAATTTGTACTTCCCCAAATGGGGTATAAGCTATAGCCAACGATGAGACTCTATTAGTGAAAAGGAGAAGAATATGAAAGTCCTTGTGGCTGATCCGCTTTCAAAAGAAGGTATTGAGATCATAAAGGGCGCTGCTGAGGTAGATGTCAAAACAGGGCTGAAGGAAGCCGAACTGATTCAGATAATCTGCAATTATGAAGGACTGGTTGTCCGCAGCCAGACCCAGGTTACGGCACCGATAATCGAGGCCGGGAAAAAGCTGATCATCATAGGGCGCGCCGGAGTCGGCGTAGATAATATCGATCTGGAGGCGGCCACCCGCCAGGGAATCATCGTGGTCAACGCCCCTACCGGGAATACCATTTCCGCCGCTGAACATGCCATAGCCCTGATGTTATCCCTGGCCCGTCATATTCCCAATGCCAACGCAGCCCTTAAAGCCTGCAAATGGGAAAGAAGCAAGTTTACCGGGACCGAGGTGAGAGGGAAAACCCTGGGTATTATCGGACTGGGAAATGTCGGCTCCGCCGTCGCCCGCCGGGCCCGCGGTCTGGAAATGAAAATCATCGGTTATGATCCCTTTGTTTCTGAGGACCGCGCCCGCAATCTTCAGATTGAGCTGGTTTCACTGGAACAGCTTTATAAAGAAGCGGACTTCATTTCCCTGCACATCCCCCTGAATGCCCAGACGCGGGAAATGATCGGCGCTAAAGAACTGTCCATGATGAAACCGACAGCCCGTATCATCAATACAGCCCGCGGCGGTCTTATCAATGAGGAAGCTCTGGCCGATGCACTGAAAGATAAAAAGATTACCGGAGCGGCTGTAGACGTTTTCCCGCAGGAGCCCTGCACGTCCAATTCTCTATTCAGCATGGAAAACGCGATTGTTACCCCGCATCTCGGAGCATCCACTGCTGAGGCTCAAGTTACGGCTGCCAGTGATGTAGCCGAGCAAATCGTGGACGTTTTCAAAGGCCTTGCCCCCAAATACGCAGTCAACGCCCCCTTTATTCCACCCGAGATGATGTCTGTACTCTTTCCCTTCATGCAAATCGCCACCAAGATCGGCAAGCTGTCCGGCCAGCTAAGTGAGGGGCATATGAACTCTCTCACCATCAAATACGAAGGCGAGCTTACACAATATGATACCAATGCCTTAAAAGCGGCTGTGCTGAACGGTATACTGGAAAACATCAGCGAAGAAAAGGTCAATATGGTCAATGCAAACATGATCGCCGGACGCCGGGGATTGACTGTAACAGAGCAAAAAGAAGCCGACTGCCAGAACTATGCCAGCCTGATCACTGCGGTGGTTACCACCAGCAAAGGAAAGCAGGAAATCTCCGGGACTGTGCTCCGAGGAGAACCGCATATTGTGCGGGTCAACGATTACTGGATAGATTTTATTCCTACCACCGGGCCTTTCCTGTTTGTAGACCACCAGGACCGCCCGGGGCTGATTGGTGCGGTGGGCAATATCACAGGGAGCGTCGATGTCAACATCAGCGCCATGTATGTCAGCCGCCAGAAAGCCCGTGGAAAAGCCCTTATGATTCTGGATCTGGATGAGAAACTCCCGGCTGAAGTCATAAAGAAAATCCTGGCTATTCCGGATGTCTATACTGCCAAAGCCATCGCCCTCTAAGCAGTTATTATCAATGAAATAAGCAGGAGAGGTCATCAAAGAGAATAAGAAGAAAAGACGAAAATAGATGACAGGACATGGTCCCACGTAAAAGAAAGCAGGCGGTCATTATCAAATGACCGCCTGCCCTGTTCAACGGGTCCGATTGGTGTATAAATAGTTAGACCTCTTTCGATTCTTTTTCCTCATCCGATTTTACGGTCGAGACTCTTTCCATCTCGCGCTCATAACCGCATTGTAAACACTTCTCATAACAATTCCCCATGTCTTCATCAATATATACATCGCCCTGACATCGAGGACATCGCTTCATGTTCCACATACCGGCACCTCCTTTGGTATCCCTATTGCTTCTTGAGGGAAATCCAGGCATACTCCTCTGTATTATGCCCCAG
Organism: Dehalococcoidales bacterium; assembly: GCA_028718465.1. The sequence goes on from JAQULX010000003.1 coordinate 16,358, forward strand.
CACCGTGCCCAAAACCATTAGACTTTCGTCCAATGACTTTAGCAACTGCTTTCTCCTGTTCGCGCTAAGGTCTGTTGAGGCCAGTTGCTTCCGGACATTTAAGACCGAATCATGAAGTTGAAGAGCCACCTTGACTCCGGCCAGGTTTAAACCAACATTATCTACCAGATGTTTGATTGTTCTCAAGCGGGCAATATCTTCATCCGAATACATCCGGAGTTTCTTGCACCTGGACGGCTCCAACAGACCGGCGCGCTCATACTTGCGCAGCGTCTGGGGGTGCATCCCCGTCAGCATCGATGCCACACGCATAATATAAACACCATTAGTTTGTCCCATATACCCTACCCTGCCTTTCTTCGCCTCTGCTCAATTATAGATTATGATACATTTCATGTCAAATATTCTTATATTTTTACTCAATATAGTTAATATAAAACGGAAAATATATTAACTGCCGTTAAAATCATTATTGACACCATTCCTTAGTAATGCTATAAATTATACAGTCTCTTCTTCAGGCAAGCCTGTTTTCCCATTACAAGAATCGAGAGGACAACGCGTTGACCACACCACAAGACATACTGACTGACTCTAACGGCAAAGAAACTGCCAAATATACCATGGCAGTGGCCGTTATGATGACGGGAGTGCCTGCCCATAGAATCAGGAAATTTGAAGAATGCGGCCTTTGCAAGCCGGCCAGGACTGCCAGCAAGCAGCGGTTGTACTCAGATAATGATATTGCCCTTATCCGGAAAATAGCACAACTGGAAAAAGATGGCGTCAACCTGGCGGGCGTGAAGATGATTCTGAGCATGCAGCAGCCAGAAAAAACACGGAGACCATCTCAATGACACGTTTTGGTGAAGCGCCCGAATCCTGGAAAGCCGGTACTTATACCTACGGTACCGGTCTCACGCTGAGACAGGCAAAAAAAATGCTGGAAGCAGGAGAGAAAGAAGCCCTCAAGCAAGAAGTCCCGATGGCAATGGCAATAACCGATTCCGGAGGAAACCTGATGGCCTTTCGCCGCATGGACAACACTGCTCTCATGAGTACTCAAATCGCCCTGGACAAGTCCTATACAACCGTCCTCGGCAAACAGCCGACCAGCGATCTGTGTTCCCCTTACAAATCAGGTCTTCTGGTCCCTCTGTTCTTTCACGAACGCTGGATCACCTTTCCCGGTGGATACCCGATCATAAAAGGGAATGTAATAGTCGGGGGACTGGGGGTGAGCGGGGGGATTATCGAAGATGTATACGTGGCTAAAGCGGTACTCGCCGCAGGTGGTTTCAGTACGGCCGGGCCTGATGCGTTGATTGCCGAATATGAAGATGGACTTGAGAAATGACACGGCTGCGGCGTAAAGGTTCAGTCTACTGCTCTTTCCACTCTATCAGGCGACTTGACCAGGCTTCCCTGACAGCTTCTGCCAGGCCAGCCTGATTCGGCTCCCGGATATTAAGCAATATATCCAGAGTCCGGTTATCGAATTGGTGCAGAAACCGGCACTGACGGCGAAACTCACGCACTGTTTCCCGCACCCCACCGTAAAATATAAACTCAATCTGTCTCTCATACGGCTCCAACTGCTCCCGGACATGCCCGCAGACTCTGGTGAAGAAGGTCTCCATCTGCTTCTCCCGGTGCCTTTCAAACCGGTGGGAGGAAGACCCTCCCTGACGGTGACGGGCATGTACCAGGCCGGTACCAACCTTGCTCGAATGCAACACCTCCCCTCTCACCACACCGGTCCCGTAGGCTCCCAGCCTCACCAGCACCAGGCCGAATATGAACTCCTTCTGAAGAAGGGAGCGGAGTGTCTCTATCTCGCAGACTCCGGATACTCTTTCCTCACGGACGGGGAAAGGGGGCAATATCAGGTAATGGTGATGCGGTCCCCAGAACAGGACTGCTCCGGTAGGTGATTCAGCCATAACTCCGGCCAGGTCTTCCGGCGCTGTTTTGATATCCAGGATAGTCTCCAGGAGACCTTCAACATTTATCCGGGGAGAGCCGGGAGGAAGGCATAAGGACGCCATTTCGTTAGAGCGGGCGCTGAGTTCTTCCAGTAAATGCAACAACCTGCCCCTGGACAGTTTATAGCGGCTGACAGACAACACGGCTTGCTCCTTTTAAATGAAATCCCGGCGCCGGGCAGTTCCAAGAATGGCAGTATTTTGTCATATTTCATTGGTATAGTCAATAACTATCCCCGTGGGTGGGGAGGGAGTGAATGATTGAAGATTAAAGATAGAGGAAGAGGGTGAAGGAGACCACCCCACTCTGAGATTCTTCAACCTGCCCATTGCAGGCCTCCAGCATGACACATTGATATCGCGATTCTTTTAGGTTATGGCTGGCGGATAAAAAACAAACTGGCTGGAAATGTTATCACAGCCAGTTTGTTGCAAATCTAGTTTTCAATTTCTTACTTTTTTATACTAAGGTCGCATCCCTTTTTGACCAAACGTGTATATTCCCACATAATGGACACTTTACAGAATTATTGGTAAGAGTACTACTTTCAAAGGAAGCTTTATCCATAGCAATCCCAGTGGATACCAACTTCCCTGTTTGAGGGCATCTAATCATAACTTGTCCCATTTATTTTCTCCTTTGCAATATTTGAATCAAATCCAGATGATATTATTGATCAATATCGTCATCTTGATTGTGTTTTATAAGGAAATTTCTTAGAATTTGTAGTGATCTCTGTCTATCTAAATTGTATCGTGGTACTCCGTCTATTGGTAACCCTTTACTAACATTAGGAATAGGGAATCCGATAGAAAAACCAACCGGGACATTTTGCGTTATATTACCATGAAGAAAAATGCCATTGTTTACAACGAAAGCATAGTTATTTCTAATAATTATTTCGATTCCATTTCTAAGGATTCTACCTTTGGATATTGTTATTCCATCAGGTGGATTAAAAATAAGTTGAAGGAGAATTATCCTTCTTTCTTCCCTAATTGTTAAAGTTTGCCCTATCCATTCAATATCCCACTGTTTAGTGTCATAAACTAATTCATTTTCTATTATTTTAAGAATTGGTTTATTATATTGGTCAAAGGCAAAAAAATTCAAAAAGAGTTTTCCTTGTAAAATTTTAAAACCGACCATCGGCAATCCGTCAATCACTAATGGGGCGAACACTCTACCTTCAACCAAACCATAATAAGAAAAAACATTGTCTGCAAGTATTAAATTAACATTATCACCCGAATAGTGTAACAAATAATTCTGTGATATTCCCGAACGTTTATTATATGGGTTGTTGTTTGCTTTAACAACGTCTTCTTTGGGTAATAATCCTTTGGTTCGTTCGCTATGATGTTTATCGCATAATAGAGTAATTTCTTCTGCTACATGCCTATGAACTACTGCCCAGCCTTCCATATGTTCATACTCATAAAGTGGTGAACCACATATCACACATCCAAAACCACATCGTTGACGAACTTCTCTTTTTATCTCGTAAGGTATCGGAGGTCTTTGTTCTCTAACCATTTTTACAAACCTTATAATTAGTCTTTTATGCTATGGCCCTAACGCTATTATAGCTCCAGCAAAAGCCTCTATTGAAGCCTTTTCCAGATGATAACAGTTGAGGCCCATCTTCCAGAGATCTTCCTAATAACGCCTGGCAGACTGCATTGTTTTCAATATTGACTGTCCGGCACATCCGAGACCCCCCCAGCTTATCCTAATCACCCGGCTTTTCCCTCAAGCTGCAAGGACAGGAACAGGTTTTGCATTCATTATCACACGGCTCTATGTGAATAATCATGCTGGTATGCGGTAATTTCCGGCGAATATCCTGTTCCAGATGCTCCGTTACCCTGTGGGCTTCGGCCACACTGGCTGCACGGGGAACAACGAGGTGCAGATCGATAAATCTTTGATATCCCGAGTTACGGGTGCGCAGGTTATGGAATCCTACCAGTTGAGAGCAATGTTCCATAATAGTAGATCTGATAATCTCTTCTTCGTTCTGCGGTAATTTCACATCTATTAAAGAAGGAGACGATCTTCTTAAAACCATAACTCCGGACCTGAATATCCATAAAGAAAACAGCAGGGCAATAACCAGGTCAACCAGGACTGCCCCGGTAAAATGGACAATAATCAGCCCAATCAGCACTACCAGACCTGAGTAGAGGTCCGCAGATACGGTATTCACATTTTTCCCCAGGATAGCTGAGTTATTCAACCAGGGAATTCGCGATAGATAACGGAACATAATAAAACTGGCGAGTATGGAAAAAGCCATGACCGCCATACCAGCCACAGTCTGTATTTCAGCGGGCCCGTCAACTATCCGGCGGGCGGCATAATACACTATCAGACAGCCGATAAAAAACATCACCAGCGCCTGAATAACAGCGGCGATATTCTCGATCTTGCCGTGGCCGAATGGATGCTCCCTGTCGGCCGGTCTGGAGGCAATCCCGGCTACCAAAAACAAAATAATAACGGCGGACAGTTCGAAAAAACTGCCCGCCGCTTGTGCCAGGATACCAAGACTGCCGGTAATTGCTCCCACTGCAACCTTGAGCGCCAGCAGTCCGGCGGTCAGGATTAGAGAAACCCGGACTGCCTGGCTACCAGCAGGTACCATAGTTAACCTTTGGCTTTAACGGCAACCATTCCTTCATTACTTTTCCCAGATAATGAGCCCCATTCTTTCTTCTGCCAGGATACCAGAAGGCCGGGTACGACGCAGGTTGAATTGAACACACCGGAAACAACTCCGATAATCAGGACCACCACAAAGTTCTGTATGGAAGCTCCCACGAATAAGGCCAGAGCAAACAGAGTGAACAGGGTAGTCAGACTGGTATTGATTGACCGGTTTAAGGTCTCAACCACGCTATTATTGGTAACGACGGCAAAATCAGGGCTTACCCCTCTTTTGACGTTCTCTCTGATTCTATCGAATACAATAACTGTATTGTTAATGCTATAACCAATAACTGCCAGAACACCCGTCATGAACATCAGGTTGATTTCCCATCCCAGAATACCTCCCAGGATGGAAAAAACGCCCAGAGCTATCAGAGCATCCAGCACCAGTCCCACAATAGCGCAAACGCCGAAGCGGAAAGGGTTCGGCATTCTCCGGAACGCCCAGGCAATATAGAGCAGCATGGCAACAGCTGCTATTACAACGGCAATAGCAGCATTACGGGCTGTCTCCGAAGCAATCATTGCTGAAACATTATCAAACTCTTTTTCCTGAAGATCGCCGAACCGTGCGGTCAACCCTGACAGGATCTGGTCTTTAGCCGCTTCATCAAGCTCAACAGTCCGGATTATGTAATCACCAGTCCCTGTCCGCTGGATCAGGGCGCCCTGGTAGCCCAGGTTACCGAGCTCAGATCCAAGATCTTCCTGGTCTACCGGGTTATTAAATCCCACAGTCAAAATTGACCCGCTGCTGAACTCCACCCCGGTCTTCAGTCCGGTAGTCACCAGCGATACGACACATACCACTAACAGTACAGCCGCAATGATGAAAAACCACAACCTTTTACCTACTATATCCATATTACTTACCACCTGAATACATAGTGAATAATGAGACTTTCCGGGCTATCTGCGAACCGATAAACAACCGCAGCAAAGTGCGGGTAACCACGATAGCTGTAAACATGCTTACTATCACACCAATGCCGAGAGTAAGGGCAAAGCCCATCACCGGTCCGCTGGCCACAATGGTATTACCCAGCATAAATAGTACAATACAGGCTATTATGGTGGTGACGTTGCTGTCAAAGATGGCTGACCAGGCCCTTTTGAAACCAGCCTCGATAGCTGCTCCCAGGGTCCGGCCGGCCCGAATCTCTTCCTTCATCCTTTCGAAGATCAAAATGTTAGCATCCACCGCCATTCCCAGGGATAGGACAAACCCTCCCAGACCGGCCAGGGTTAAGGTAACCGGCACCAGTTTAAATATCGATATAACCGTAAAAGCGTAGAATACCAGGGCCAGACAGGCCAGGAAACCCGGCAACCGGTAATAAATGATCATGAAGATCATCACCAGGATAACACCAATTAAGCCGGCTTTCACCGCCATATTCACAAAGTCCGCTCCGATAACAGGAGAAACCGTCTGCTCATAGATGGGGGTCAGCGGGACTTCTATGCGCCCTGCATTAAGCAACTGGCTGAGCTGAGTGGCTTCGGTCTGACTCAAGCCTTCGATGATTCCGCGGTCCGTGATCTGGGCCTGTACGGTCGGTGCAATGGGGAGTTCGTCATCTCCCTTCAGAGCCTCATCTCCTGAGAAGATACCCAGCGGCTGTCCGATCATTCTCTGCGTGATCTGGCCAGACAACTGTTTGCCGGTATCATCCCATTCAAAAGCCAGAATGAGCTTGCCCAGGTTATCCGTAGTAATATAAGTGTTCTGCTTGAAATAGGCGCTGGTAAGTTCGAATTCCTCTCCATTGATGGTACCCATCGCCGGCTTCCATTTCCCAAATTCATTGGTCCATTTAATGTCCGGATCATTCTCATCGGTAACCCGCTCACCAAATTCCAGTATAGCGGTCTGCCCGATCACTGCTTTAGCTCTATCCACATCGCTGATGCCCGGCAATTCCACCAGTATACGGTCTTCTCCCTGTTTCTGGATCACCGGTTCAGCAACACCAAAAATATCCACCCTGCTGCGGATAGCCGCCACATCGGCGTCTATAGCCGCTGCTCTCTCAGCGGGGTCGATCTTGGAAAGGTCAGCCAGATAGACTATGTGAACTCCACCTTTCAAGTCCAGTCCCAGCGTAACGCCCTTGCCGGCTAAAAGGCCATTATCGACAGGAAAAACAATAACGGCAGCGATGACAAGGATCGCCAGGATGATTGTGAAAACAACTGTATTTTTACGCATGGCCACCCTACTCTTCTAATTTTTGTTCTTTAATATAATAAACGATTTCTGACATAAGATAAAGCTTCTTCACGGGAATTCAATTCACCGGCAGCCTGAGCTTCCCTGACTGATTCCAGGATTCTGCGGATTTCCGGCCCCGGTTTAAACCTGAAGATGTTGATTATATCATGGCCGTCTATCAACCTGGGCGGAGTGACGACGCTTTCCCGTCGGGAGCATTCGGTCAGGATATATTTTACCTGCCCCGTGTGCCATTTCCACTGTTCCGGGTCCAGGTCCGGCCCGCGGGCAGCCAGATGATCAGCCAGGCTCAAGAAGAGGATATCGGCGCCGGCGCTGCCGGTATCCCGGAAATACCGGTAAATAGCCCTCGTTGTCGGAAGCCCTTCGTGAGCCATCTGGGTCGGCCGCATATGATAGCGTACCATAAGCTCCACCAGCTTTATTTCCTTGTTACTGAACCGCAGCCTCTCAAGAATACCCACCACAGCTTCAGCGCCCTGCTCATTATGACCCAGGAAACGCACTCTCTGGTTGGCAATTATTTTAGTCTCCGGCTTGGCGATATCGTGCAATAAAGCGGCCAGTTTGAGAAGCGCAGCGCGATTGCTGCCATTACCGACCTCGGAGGCAAAATGCCGGCTTAATTTTTCCGACCAGGGCACATCCTCTATCACCTCCCTGGAGGTATAAGTCCAATCGCTTTGCCGCAACAGGAAACCAACGGCCCGAACCGTCTCTAACGAGTGATTGAAAACATCCCAATGGTGTTCTACAGGCTGTTCCACCCCTCTCGACGGCTCCAACTCAGGGATGATCGCTGTCAGCAGGCCGGTTTTATCCAGGTAACGTACGAAATCTCCCGCCTCAGGCGTCATGAAGATCCTGAGAAGCTCTTCCCTGATTCTTTCACCGGATACCCGAGCCACCAACCGGTGGTGACGGCGGACCAGGGCTTCGGTTTCAGGCGAAATGACAAATCCCAGTTCTGCCGCCAGCCTTGCTGCCCGCAGGAGGCGGGCAGGGTCTGACTCAAACGCCGTGTCAGTGACAGTCTTGATGCTTCCCTTCTGCAAATCTCTCCGCCCGCTAAAGGGATCTATGAGCACTATTGAGGAGGGATTTTCGACAAGCAAATTCAGATCAATCGCCATAGCATCAATGGTGAAATCGCGCCGTGCCAGGTCTTTCCGGAGATCTCCGGCCAGTGTCGACAGGTCGATATGCCACGGCAATTTACCGGAAGATGCCGGAGAAAGCACCACTCTGGCAATCCGGTTAGCCTCATCAAGCAGCACATACTTTCCGCCGAGCGTATCAGCCATGTCCGGACCGGTTGTCAGTACATCGGCGGCAATCGCAATATCGATATCACCCGTGGAACGGCCGATCAAGAGGTCTCTGACAAATCCGCCTACCAGGTAGGACTCGATTTGGCGCTCTTTGAGAAAATGACTGACTGCTGCCAGTATCGCCAGGGCTTCCGGTTCAATCTGCAATGCCAGACCTTTCATTCCATTCGCTGTTTCTAACGTTAAGCTTTGCTTTTTAATACCCATGGTCAAATAAATTAAGGAATCCCATTCCTTATATTGTATTGGCTGCCTCCCACGACATAAATAACCCCTCCTTATTCAAAGGAGGGGATATCAGGACGCCATTCAGGTCCCCCGCTATGCCTTCGATTCAACCGGCTCGTCCTTTATCAACTTTTCCGGGCTTTCCAGACGGTCGACAAAAAGGACCCCATTTAAATGGTCTATCTCATGTTCAAGGGCCTGTGCTAACAGTTCACTGGCTTTAATGCGAACTTCCCGCCAGTTCTCATCGCGTCCTTTGGCGGTTACCGTTTCTGCCCGTTTGACGCTGCCGCTATAGCCTGGAACGCTCAAACACCGTTCAGATATTTCACGCTCTCCGGACCTCTTGACTATTTCAGGGTTGATCAGTACGATTTCCCGGGCGTCTTCTTCCGGCATACAGATCACCACTATGCGCAGAGGAACGCCAACCTGCGGCGCAGCCAGACCTACCCCGTTCGCATCGTGCATGGTCTCTATCATGTTATCGACCAACTTCCGAATAGATGGGTCTACCCCCGATACTTTTTTGGCTTTTTGTCTCAATACCGGATCAGGGAGAGTACGGATCTGTATTACAGCCATCTGTTACCCCTTCTGGTTACACTCATGTCCTATCATTTTGTAAACCTTCTAATTTTAACAAATTATCCCATTCGAGTACAGTTTCGCTATGAGATAGTCCAAAATAGCTCAAACGCCTTACGCTTTCCAATCACGGTTAGCATCAGACAATTTAAGATCTCCTCCGAAGTCACCCAGGGGCATCCGGAGTTTCGTGATGACGGATCACTGACAGAATTATGCCACTGTGCTTTAAATCTGTTCCAGGCAATTTGCCTTGAATTTGGCAGTTAATTAGCTATCTGGATAGTCGCCAGAATATTGGTTATCATATTATATTCTGATGAATTCTTGCAGCCGGCTTTCACCATGACGTTTTTAGAAGGGATGTAGATATGGTGTACGCTGCTTCCGTCAGAGCTGCCAGCATTCTGTGAAAAATTCAGGACTCCATTTCCTGCTGTTGTT
>JAQULX010000004.1 GCA_028718465.1 Dehalococcoidales bacterium
TTCGGAGTATTGACATCGATCTTTGACAGCCTGACCAAGGAGAAATGATGTGGAATCATTATTGGAACAGTATCCATATTATTTGAGCACCGTTTTGCTGGCGATCGGACTCTGGGGCATGTTCGCCAAGCGCAATCTGATGAAAAAGTTGATCAGCATGACAATCTTCCAGGTGGCGATTATCCTGCTGTTTATCTCCACTTCGGCCAAGGCAGGCGGCACCTTTCCGGCTTTGATTTCTCGCGATGTCACCGATCCGACGCTCTACGTAAACCCTCTGCCGCATGTGCTCATGCTGACTGCCATCGTGGTCATGGTGGCTACCAGCGGAGTAGCCCTGGCTATCCTGCTGCTGATATACCGCCGCTATCATACTCTGGATGAGACCGAATTATTGGAAAGGATGCGGGAATAATGTTAGACCAACTTCCGGCTATCATACCGGTCTCTTTACTGATGTTTGCCGTCCTGACTTTCCTGGCCGGGCTGTGGCGCAAGGGCCTGGCTTTTCCAGTGGCCTTAGTCGGGGTAGGCATCTCATTTGCCGCTTCCATTCTGGGACTGGGGCGCGTTCTGCTGAACGGACCTCAGCATTACTATCTGGGCGGCTGGGCGCCACCCTGGGGCATTGAGTATGTTTTCGATCATCTGGCAGCGTTTATGGCAGTCCTGATAACTTCCATTGCTTTACTTAGCCTGATTTATTCTCCCCGTTCGTTCCTGAAGGAAGTGCCGGATAAGATCGTGCCTCTGTACGCCCTGATACTTTTACTCCTGGCGGGACTGGCCGGGATTGTGGTAACAGGCGATTTATTTAATGTTTTCGTATTCCTGGAAATCGCATCCCTGTCCGCCTACGCGGTAATGGCGATCGGCAATGACAAAGCCCCGGTAGCCATTATCCGCTATGTCATCCTGGGGACTGTAGGAGCGTGTTTTTACTTGCTGGGGGTAGGGTTTCTTTATTTCGCTACCGGCTCCCTCAACATGGCGGATGTAGCCGGGATTCTGCCCGAACTGGCCGATTCACGCCTGGTTGCGGCAGCCGCAGCATTCATAGTCATAGGCCTGGGATTGAAAATGGCGCTGTTTCCCTTTCATATCTGGCTGCCGGACGCCTATACCTATTCTCCTTCGGGGGTGATTACCTTTGTGGCGCCCCTGATGACCAAGGTGTTTGCTTACGTAATCATCCGTATGTTGATATCGGTCTTCATGCCCGGCTATCTGACGGATGTGCTTCCAGCCATGACCGTTCTCGGCTGGCTGGCGGCCGCAGGCATTGTTATTGCTTCCGTTATGGCGATCGCCCAGAAAGACCTGCGGCGCATGCTGGCTTACAGCAGCGTGGCGCAAATCTGCTACGTCGCCCTGGGAATCGGCCTGGCGAACCCCTTTGGGCTGATCGGAGCAATGCTGCATATTCTGAACCATGCTTTTATGAAAGCCTGTCTCTTCCAGGTCGCCGGAGGGATAAAATACCGGACGGGATTCTGGCAAATCCCTAACCTGGCCGGCCTGGGACGGAAAATGCCCTGGACGATGGGGGCATTTACCGTTGCCGCTATCTCCATGGTCGGAATTCCGCCGGCAGCCGGCTTTTTCAGCAAGTGGTACCTGGTACTGGGTTCAGTAGATGCCAATAACTGGGTATTCGTGGCAGTGATATTGATAAGCAGCTTGCTCAACGCCGTCTATTTTTTCCGGGTGCTGGAGAAGGTTTATGCTACTAAGCCGGATAATGTCGAAGCCATCGCCGCAGCGAAGGACCCGCCTCGAAGCATGGTATCGCCTATGGTGGCGCTGGCGATTGGCATTATTGTGCTGGGCCTGATCAACGTGATCATCGTGACGAACATTTTGCAGCCTGTGGTAAACTCGATTTCTTAAAATAAGGTCGATCGGGGATATATTATGGAAATGTATTTCTCCTGGCTTCCACTGATAGCCGTCCTGATACCGGCGCTGGCCGTGTTGCTGATCGTGCTTTCTTCACGCTGGCCGAATATCCGGGAGTCCTGGACTATTATCGCCTCGGTATCAATGTGCGGCGTGATATTTTCCCTGCTGCCGGAGGTGCTGGCCGGCAGATATCCGGAGATTTCTCTTCTCAACCTCTCGCCGGGGATTTCTCTGGCGCTGAGGGTGGATACCGTAGGGATCATCTTCGGACTTTCGGCCTCGGTACTGTGGATAGTGACCTCTTTTTACTCAATAGGCTATATGCGAGGCCTGAATGAGCACAAGCATACGCGCTACTTTGCTTCTTTCGCGCTTTGCCTGGCCTCTACTATAGGGATCGCTTTTTCGGCGAACCTCTTGACATTCGTGCTGTTCTATGAAATCCTGACCCTGGCGACCTATCCGCTGGTGATTCACCGGGAAACTCCACTGGCCATGGCAGCCGGACATAAATACCTGGCTTACTTGCTTACCGGAGGCCTGGCGCTGATCGTCGCCGCAGCTTTAACATACTACTATGCCGGGACTCTGGACTTTCGCGCCGGAGGGTTCTTGAGCGGTGTGGCAGGGCAGCCTAACCTGATGCTGCTCTTTGTGCTGTTCCTGGTCGGCTTCGGAATGAAATCCGCCCTGATACCGTTTCACAGCTGGCTGCCCTCCGCCATGGTAGCTCCCAGCCCGGTCAGCGGTCTGCTGCATGCCGTGGCGGTAGTGAAATCAGGCGTCTTCGGCTTTATCCGCGTGATAGGCTTTATTTTCGGTCCGGAATTGTTCCATGACATCGGGGCCTGGCAGGTGCTTTCCATCATGGCGGCGATTACCATCGTGATTTCCTCGCTTTTGGCCCTCAAACAGGACCATATCAAGCGGCGGCTGGCTTACTCTACTGCCGGGCACCTTTCCTATATATTGTTGGGGATATCCCTGCTCTCGGACGCTGCCTGGATGGGTGGGCTGCTGCACCTGGTCAACCATGCGGTTTTGAAAATCACCCTGTTTCTCTGCACCGGAGCTTTCTATGCCAGATCTCATTGCGAATACATCCACCAGGTCGACGGGATAGGCAAGCAGATGCCGATCACTATGGCCGCCTTTACTTTTGGCTGTATAGGACTGGTGGGCCTGCCCCTTACCAACGGATTTATCAGTAAATGGCTTCTCGCCCGGGGAACGCTGGAAGCCGATCTGGGTATATACCTGGGACTGCTGCTGCTCAGCGGACTGCTTAACGCGGCTTACTTTTTCCCCATCATCAAACGCGCTTATTTTGCGAAGTCCGATAAATATACCCGGTTTGCCGAGGCTTCGCCCCTCATGGTAGTGCCCGTGGCGGTTACTGCCGTGCTGGCCCTGTTCCTGGGCTTTATGCCTGACGGTTTATTCCATTTCTATGACCTGGCCGGGGATGCCGTGAATAATATTTTAAGCGGAGTTGGAAGATGAAGTCCCAAAATAGTAAAAAACGCATCTGGCTGACGCTGGCGGTCATGGGAGCCATAGCCATTGCCCTGGGGTTCATTTTCCCTCCCGACGGACACGGCCCGGAGTTCTGGTTCTCCCACTTTTTCGTCTTTTTTGCCTTTCTGGGGTTCGTCGGCTGCGTCGCCATGATATATGTCGCCAAATGGCTGGGCCGTTACTGGCTCCAGCGGAAGGAGGACTATTATGATTAATTTTCCTCCGGCGGCGATTTTCTTTCTGGGAGCGGTGCTTCTGATGCTGCTGCCGCGTCAAATCCGTCCCGCGGCTTTCCTGGTGTTTCCGGCGGTGGCTTTCTGGTGGCTGTTGACTCTGAATCCGGGTGACACACTGACAGTGCCATTCCTGGACTACAACCTGGTGTTGACACGGGTAGATGAGTTGAGCCTGGTCTTCGGATATGTCTTTGTGGTTATAACCTTTCTGGGTGGCATCTACGGCTATCATGTGAAGGATACCGCTGAAAAGGTGGCTTCCCTTTTATATGCCGGCAGCTCCCTGGGCGTGGTCTTTGCCGGCGACCTGTTCACACTGGTGATATTCTGGGAGATTATGGCGATTGCCTCCGTTTATTTGATATGGGCCAGACGGACCCCGCTCTCCAGTGGTGCGGGCATGCGCTACCTGATAGTCCATATTTTCGGCGGCAGTCTCCTGATCGGCGGCGCCCTGATACATATCATGCAAACCGGGTCCATTGAGTTTAATCATATGGAAGCGGGACTGGCTTCGTATCTGGTCTTGACTGCTTTCTGCATTAATGCGGCGGTACCTCCTCTGCATGCCTGGCTGGCGGATGCTTACCCGGAAGGGACCGTGACCGGCAGCGTCTTCCTCAGCGCTTTTACGACAAAGACAGCGGTCTATGCCCTGGCCCGCGGCTTTGCCGGATGGGAAGTCCTGATCTGGGCGGGTGTAGCCATGGCGCTGTACGGCGTGATTTATGCCGTGCTGGAGAATGATGCCCGGCGGCTGCTGGCTTACCACATCATCAGCCAGGTGGGCTATATGGTAGCCGGTGTGGGGATCGGCACAATGGTGGCTATCAATGGTGTTAGCGCCCATGCCTTCACACATATTCTTTACAAAGGTCTGTTATTCATGGGTGCCGGTGCGGTGCTTTATGCCACCGGACGCAGCAAGCTTTCCGAGCTGGGCGGTCTGGCCAGGGTCATGCCGTTGGTACTGATACTATACATGGTGGGCGCTTTCTCAATTTCAGGTGTGCCTCTCTTCAGCGGCTTCGTCAGCAAGTCCATGGTGATCTATGCCGCCGGACTGAGCGGCCTGGGACTGGCAGTGATCCTATTAAACCTGGCTTCGGTAGGAACCTTCCTGCATACCGGGTTGAAGCTTCCCTACTTCACCTGGTTCGGCAAGCCGCAATCCGAAGACCCCATAAAACTGGCTCCCATACCTGCCGGAATGTACATCGGGATGGGCCTGACCGCGGCTTTATGCATCGCTATCGGCGTCTACCCGGCGCTTCTTTATAATCTATTGCCCTATCCGGTGGACTTTCAACCCTACACGGCTAATCATATAATGGAGGCAGTCCAGATACTGGTGTTCACTGGAATCGGCTTCTACCTGCTGATAAATATATTGAAGCCCAAGGACGTCATTTCTCTGGATACGGACTGGTTCTACCGCCGCCCGGCCAGACTGGCCTACAATGTTTTTGTAATCCCGGTCAGCCAGTTGTTTGGCTGGGTGAATAACGGCGCTGTGCGCCTGGCCCACTGGGCGACGAAAGCAGGCGCCAATCCTACAGCTTATCTCTCCGGAGCTTTCAAACGCCCTGAAAACCGGACAGGGGCCGGGAGCAGCGGCCTTCCCGATTACGACCCGGACAGGCAGCGTCTGCCGGTGGAACCCATGGTAGCGCTGGTAGTAATAGCCTTTATTGCCTTGCTGGCCTGGAGTTTGTTCCGGATATAGTTAACTGAATTTCACTCATTTTAACTTGCGTAAGAAAATGGACTGTGGTAGCTTGAATTACCACAGTCCATTTTCTTACGCTCTGGTACTTTGGTCTCCTCTCGCAAGCGGGTTTACCAGTACCAACGAGCTATGTATTAATGAGGGATTTTTTCGGATAATTACGACTAAGAATATAGAACATGAAATGGCCTCTGCGGTCATTCCTGTATTTTTAATATAATGAAAGTGCCCTAATTAAATTTAAGGTTGAGGTTAGTTGTTTCGGCTCTGGTTTGTCAAAGGAGACCAAAATGTGTGGAATAGTCGGTTATATTGGTGAAAAACAAGCTCAACCAGTCTTGATCAAAGCTATGAAAAGACTGGAGTATCGAGGATATGATTCTTCCGGAATCGCCATCAGCGATGGCAGTATTCATATTGCGAAAGACAGTGTCAGGGTAGAAGCCCTGGAAAAAAACATGTCTGAATACAAAGGTAATATCGGTATCGGGCATACCAGGTGGGCTACCCACGGTGAGCCATGCAAGGTTAATGCCCACCCGCATACTGATTGTAAAGGTAAGGTTGCCGTAGTTCATAACGGTGTTATAAGCAACTATCACAGGTTAAAAGAGACCCTTATCAAAGAAGGACACTGCTTCCTCTCCGAAACAGACACCGAGGTAATTTCCCATTTGATCGAAAAGCACCATAAGGGGGACCTGGAAGAAGCGGTAAAAGCGGCCATCCGGGAATTAGAGGGGACCTATGCTATCGCAGTAATCAGTGAGAATGAGTCCGGGATGATTGTTGCCAAATCAGGAAGTCCGCTTGTGATAGGCATTGGAGACCGCGAACACTTAATTGCTTCTGATATAACGCCTCTGCTGGATTATACCAACCGGGTTATTTATCTGGATGACGGTGAGATAGGTGTCCTGACTCAAGACGGTATAAAGATCAAAAAGAATGATCGAGAAGTCTCGAAGAAGGTAAGCACTATCTCCTGGTGCGCTGAGGATGCTCAGAAATGCGGGTATGAACATTTCATGTTGAAAGAGATTTATGAGCAGCCGAAGGTGATCCGGGAATGTCTGGCAGATTTCCACACGGCGGAGTCCCCCGAAGTAGACCTGGAGTTTTTATGCAATCAGGACGCCAAAAGTTTATTGATCCTGGCTTGCGGCACCTCCTATCATGCCGGGCTGGTGGGTAAATATCTCATCGAAGACCTTCTCACCCTGCCGGTGAGAGTCGAGCTGGCCTCCGAAGTCAATCACCGGGAGCGGGCTATTCCCGTTGCCAACGTTATTGCTGTTACCCAGTCTGGGGAAACAGCCGATGTTTTAATTTCAATGAAAAAGCTGAAAGATGCGGGAAGCTGTATATTAGCTATTACAAATGTAAGAGAAAGCTCAGCCAGCCGGATGGCCCATAAAACCATTTACACCAAAGCCGGGCCGGAGCTAAGCGTGGCAGCTACCAAGACTTTTATGGCTCAACTGGTAGCCCTGTACAAAGTAGCTTTATCGCAAACGGCGGAAGACAAGACTTCCGCAAGCCGTCTTTCCTCCGAACTAAAGCAACTGCCTGACCTAGTCCAGCGGGTACTCAATAACCAGGGTCAAGTTATAGACTGTGCGAAGTATATTTCACGGTTTTCGAACGTGTTTTTTATCGGCAGAGGCATTAATCATCCCATAGCCCTGGAGGGGGCGCTCAAACTTAAAGAAATCTCCTATATTTTTGCTGAGGGATATGCAGCCGGCGAACTGAAGCACGGCCCATTCTCTCTTTTACAGGACAATACCCCCGTGGTTGCCATCGTGAACAAAGACTTTACCTATGATGCGATGCTGACGAACATAAAAGAAGTCAAATCCAGGAAATCGCCCGTGATCGCGGTAGCCCGGGAAGATGACTATGATGCGGAAAAATTTGCGGACATGGTTATCAAAATACCGGCGACACACAGTCTGTTGAATCCGGTGTTGAATACTGTAGTCGTCCAACTGATTGCCTATTACGCTGCCCGGGAAAGAGGGTGTCCGGTCGATTTCCCGAGAAACCTGGCGAAAAGCGTTACTGTTGAATAGAATCGGATTATTGAAGTGAGTTTCAAAAAACCGGCACTGGAGGCGAATCCGGGGGATTTCCCCGGATTCGCTTACTTGTTAAGGACAGGTTAAATTTGGTATATTGAACATTGCATTGTTTGCTATAGCGGTATGATAATCCTGTCAAATCAGTTATACGAATTGGTTTCGATTTGAAAGATCAGGGAAATAAACTGGGGAGGCGGAGGCGGTTATGGTTGATCAGGAGAGATAAAAAGTAATGGTGGAATTGGCCCGGCATTTTCAGGAAGCTTCTGATGACTCCATTCATCTCAGAGTCGTAGCTGTTATTCCCTGCCTTAATGCTCAAAACACCATTACTGATGTGGTGACCGGGTCTCGAAAACATGTTGATGAAGTAATAGTCGTCGATGACGGCTGTACCGATCTTACCGCTTTCCGGGCGATGGCTGCCGGAGCTACCGTGATAAAGCATGATAAAAATCAAGGTAAAGGGGCTGCCTTGAAGACCGGCGTGGCGAATGCGGAAGCTGATATTATTGTGTTTATTGACGGAGACGGTCAGCACAATCCTGAAGAAATCCCCAAACTCCTGGCCCCGATCTTCCGGGGAGACGCCGATTTTGTAATCGGCTCGAGGTTTATGACAGGATCTAGAATCTCATCAAGCCCCCGTTTACGACGGATCACCAATACGGGAGCTTCTATTGCTATTTCATTTATTATTTCCGTTCTACAGCCGGTTTTCGGGGCTTTTAGTCGACGCAACAGGGTTGAAAAGTCGCACAGGCCCCATGCGGAAAGGTCTGAAAACAAAAAAACCGCGGAAAACCGCGAATATCGGATTGTCTCCAAAGGGTTTAAATGGATCACGGACTGTACCAGCGGATTTACGGCTGTCAGGGCCGATAACTGGGATCGGCTGGACCTGGTTTCAAATGGATATCAGATTGAGGCCGAAATGATTTTTGAACAGGCGAAAAACGGGTTTGTTATCGCAGAGACGCCTGTAAGCTGTGTCTGGGAAGGCAGTTCGTCCAGATTGTCGGTTATTAAGGATGGCTCAAGGACTTTCGCCCTTCTGACTGGAAAATTATTTAACCTGTCCGGTCGCTCGTCTCCTGCCAGAGCCAAGACACAAATGAGTACTCCGTCTGAATAACGACCAGGGAAGCGCGTTAAACTTTCCGGATTTTGGTGCCGGACCGGTCTTTTCTCCGGGTTTGCCTTCTGTGTCCGAAATATTTGCCGGCTAATGTTAGTCTGGTATAAGCCTCCCAGAGTTGTTTCGCTCTAATCAGTCCATACTGACGGAAGTCAGTACCCACAGGAGGTGGGGGGACTATTTCAGCGCATTGAGCCCTCCTCCAGGGTGACAGAGGGGGAGGCGGGTCACGACCCTACGCTTAATCCTGACAGGCGGGTCACAGAACCGCCCCTACATGTGGGTTATGGGAATATTATCAGGCTGGAGCGGAACACGGTGGAGCCAGGTATCCAGGGTTGGGGCTGAACCCGGGGTGCATTTATTTATTGCGTTGCATATAAAAGAAGCTGTATTGAAAAATCAGAGTTAAAACAATATATGGAGTCATCCGGAGCATTCTTCCGTGCAAGACGGGTACGGCAGCAAACCTGAGAAAGCAAGAATCCAGGCTTTATCTGGCTCCATTTTTTAAGAAATTGTTCAGTTGCTCTGTATTAGAGCAGTTCAGAAATGCCTCTTCCGTAATAATTTTCCGATTTATAACCAGCCTGGCCAGATCCTGGTCGAGAATTTGCATTCCTTCCCGGGTGGCAGTTTGCATTGTGCTGTGGAGTTGATGCGACTTGCCTTCTCTGATGAGGAACCGGGTGGCCTGAGTTCCCAGCATGATTTCCAGCGCGGCGACTCTGCCCCCGCCGACCTTGTGCAACAGGGTTTGAGAAATAACGGCTTCGATTATCTGGGCCAACTGAATCCTGATCTGGGGCTGCTGTTCGGACGGAAAAACATCTATGATGCGGTCGACAGTTTGAGGGGCATCATACGTATGCAAAGTGGCGAGTACAAGATGTCCGGTCTCGGCGGCAGTGATGGCTGTGGAGACCGTGGCCAGATCACGCATTTCACCGATTACCATGACATCCGGATCATGACGCATGGCAAATACCAGGGCTCTGGAAAATGAATTAGTGTCGCTGCCGACCTCTCTTTGGGATATCAGACATTTTTTATTCTGGTGAAGAAACTCCACCGGTTCTTCGATGGTGATGATATTTCTCGGCTCGGTTTCGTTGATATGATTTATCAAAGCAGCCATGGTGGTTGACTTGCCGCTGCCGGTCTGTCCTGTTACCAGAATCAACCCGCGTTTTTTGGCGGCCAGTTGTTTCAGCACCGGAGGCATATTTAATTCATCCAGCGTGGGTATTTTGATCGGGACCACCCGAAAGGCGAAGCTGAGGGTGCCTCTTTGGAGTAAAACATTCACCCGGAAACGGGCCAACCCGGGGACGCTGTAAGCAAAATCGAGTTCCTTCTCCTTTTGAAACATTTGAAGCTGCTCAGGAGTAGTGATATCGATGATCAACTGCCGGGTCTCTTCATCGGTAACAGGAGGCAAATCATCCTGTACTACCAGGTCGCCGCTGATACGCAGTATCGGCTTATTGCGGACCCCGACATGCAGGTCGGAGGCACCTTTTTCTACTACTCTTTTTAAAAGACTGATCGCGTCCATTTTTTACCCTTCCGAATTATTCCCACTGAGATATATTTTGGGCTGCGCCCGGTCCTTTACCAGGGCGACCTGAGATTCATCAAAAAGTCTCCATCCTCTCCAGTCCCGGCCGGCTGTTGAATCGATTACACCTTCTTTTAACCAGCGAAATAACGTACTGCGGCTGATTCCGGCAACACGGCAGACTTCGAGGGTCCGATAATAGGTCTGTCCGTTGATTGTCACTGGCATCCGATATCCTTTAGAATATAGTCAGGTATGTTAAATATACTCATTATACTTTGCATCAATTTTATCCTGCCGTAAATAATGCAAAAGTACTTGTTGTATATAAATAAAAAGTAATAGCAGACCGGTCACGGCCGGTAATCCGCGTTATTTTTAAGCTCGCGGTAATGGAATAGGGAGTGGTGCTTCTGAATGAAGAAAGGGAAGAGGGATATAAACCAGATACTGATCGAGGAATTGCTGAGGCAGTCCAGGGAGAGAGCAGACGCTCAACGATGGAACGTCTATTCTCTAATGCTTATTTACAGCGTGCTGGTGGTTATTATTGTCCTAATACTCAAGGATGTCAGTATGATAGCAGTGGGAATAGTAGCAGTCGGAGGGCTGACATCGCTGTTGCTGTTGAGCTATCTACAGAACAGAAAATCATCCGGGCAAGGCCGTAAATCAAGCCGGCCGGAGGATATGGAAATTTCTGACGAAGCCTGCGACTCGCGGGACAATTCTCCAGGCGCCCAGGCGCCGCCTTTAACACCCCGGGAGCTGGAGATACTGACTTATGTTGTCAAAGGAAATCTGAATAAACAGATAGCATTCCGCATGGGCATCAGCGAGCAGACTGTAAAAAACCATATCACCCATATTCTCAAAAAATTGAAAGTGGAAGACCGCTCTGAGGCAGCCGCCCTGGCTTCGCAGAAGAACTGGATAAAGCAGGAAGACGAGAAACTAATTAAACAGACGGAAATTGAAAACCATCATTATTCGTCGTCTTTATAAGCATTAAACTGGTCAATGAAGCGCTGGATATCGTCGAGTTTAAACCTCCGATCGCCGCGCGCATTAATACGGTAAGCTACCAGACGGCCTTCCTCGCACCAGCGCCGCAAAGTATTTGGATGGATATGCAAAAGCGTGGATACCTCAGTAACCGTCAAAAAGCTGTTTTCTTTATTCTGTACCATCTTAGCTTGCCTTATATTTAAATTAACCTACTTCAGCATAATTTACTTTTACTACATTGACAATCACCCTAAAGTCCTAAAACTCTGGGCGAAAAGTCATGCATTATCAGGGAAACTTGGGAGGAAAAGTGAAGATAATAGATGACATCTCTGGTAGAATATCAATATATAGAGCATGAAGATTTCCCATTACAGAACATTCTCCCTAAAATACTCGGTCTCGTGAGGGATTATACGTTCTGATGACGACTAATATTATGAAATACATATTACAATCCAGATATCAATATCGGATAGGAAGCTGTGATCCATTGTCTTCAGGTGGTCACTTTGACAATGGGGAGCTAATAGTGAAACCGGCCTTGAACAGAGGCGGTTTTTTTTATTAAATATTATGTTCGGGGACGACCTTTCAGGGATGTTTGTTGGGAATGTTCATGGAATCAGCTTGCAGAAGGAGACTTCTATGTTACCAGAAGGTAAATGCCCCAAATGCGGGTCCCATTTTTGCGGATGGGCGCTCAAGCTGCCCCCGCACCAGATGTGTCCTAAATGCGGTATGAGCCTGGAGATAACCGAAGACGGAAGTCATTACTCTACCGGTTATTCTCCCTTCACCGCTGCAGAATATAAAGTAAATGATCAAACGGACTGGGCGCAATTCGAACGGGAATTTCTTCGCGGAAAGAGCCGGAAGGAAAAAAACAAAGATAAGGATGATAAATAGCGCACAGAGATGTCCTGGCGCTATTTATTACTTTCTCAGCGGGGATATTTCCCTTTGCCGCCGTTATTACGTGAGATGGACTGCAATTTATGGGTCAGTTCTTCGATTTGCCTTTCCTGAGGCGCGGCTTTGAGATCGATGTTGGAAGAAACGAAGAAGTCCAGGAAACGTCTCAGCAACTCTTTCATTTCACAGGTAAACTTTTCAAATTCTTCTCTTTCCAGGTACTGATTATTGCCTGTGAACGTCTCCGGCGTTTCCTCACTGCCGACAGCGGCATCGATAAGAAGACTAAGGAACTCTTCACGACCCATTTCCCCGCGGTTGGCATCGATCTGGTCCAGTAAACCAGCTTCTACGATCAAGACTTTCTTGCCTGACACAGCATTTTCCTTCCAGGTTTAAGATTTTGTTTTGCTGCCTGAAAACAATAAAATAAAACCAATATTACAGCGATAGACTATCTTCCAGACCAAGCATTTCCTTAACATTTTCCAGGAGATGGAGCAGCTTCTGGCCTTTCTCGGTAACCCGGTAGTAGACGCAGGGATTACCGATCTTGATGGTATCGATAAAGCCTTCATTGAGCAGGTAGCCCAGGTATTTCTGGATCTGACTGTAGCTCATGTTGACGCTGTACATGATCTCGGTCTTCCCCGCTCCGTTCTCCCCCACCTTCAGCATCTCGGCTATTATTTCTATGTCCGATCTTCGTCTGTTGACCCTCAATTATCAGCTCCTTACCGATAGGCTAATACTATAGTACCTGTGCCGGCATTTGTCAAGGGGATAAGCTTTACATAAACAATTAACATATCAAATTTATAAACCATTTCTTATTTTGGGAAGAAAAGTTAAATTAATTGTAATTCAGGCGGGTTGATTATCAGGGCCGGCTGTGGTTTACTTAAACTCAGGATAGATAAATAGTACTGGTACTATGGTACTACTGATGACAGGGATAGATCCCAATAAACGGAGACAGGTTACAGGAGCAAGAAATGCTGAAAGATAAAGGGCCAGGCCATCGCGACTTTGTGTGCCTGACGGTGGACCCCGTAAACTGGTTTAACGATACATCAATGAGCGTAATCTCATGGACTCCGGGGATTCCGGTGATAAGGGACGATTTGCCGGTGCTGGTCTGGCAAATTAAATTGAAGCAAGCAAAATATCAGGCCGGTCGAAAAAACCGGCCTGATATTTTAAATTACTTCCAAAACCGGGGCGGGCTTTTAACCGCCCCGGAAAAAACCGCATATACCCGGAATCTCCGCGCCTGAATGCAAAATTACCACGAATGGCTGACGGCATTGCCGGGGCAGACAGAGTGGCAGTTGACCGGGTTTTTCTCCGAGCATGATTTGTAGCCGGGGCAGGTCAGGTGGATCTTCTTTCTTACAGTGTCTCTGATCCGGGCTTTGGGCTGGCCCTGGTCGTTAGGGCCGACCTCGAAGTTCCCGGATGGACAGGCGTCGACGCACTTCCCGCAGCCGTCACACTTTCCGGTATCCACCGTAATATAGTATTCGCCTGTACCGTCAGAATAGCCGTAGCTGATTTTCATCTCCTCTTTTTTGCCTTTGCCCTCGGCGCGGTCTCTGGCGAACAGAGCGGCCCCCAGGCATCCGGCAAGCTGCGGGTCGGGCGCCAGCATGGGTTCCATCTCTACCTTCTCGGTGATCTTGGCTACCATGCCTTTGTTTTTAGCGATGCCGCCGCTGATGCTGAAGTCTTTCTGTAGGGAGACCTTCTTTAACAGGTTCAGGCAGCGCACGGAGATAGCTTCATTGAGACCGGCCAAAATGTCTGCTTTGGAGATGCCCTTGCGGAGATAAGCCACGGCTTCGGACCGGGCGAAAACCGCGCAAATAGTGTTGAAGGGAATAGCCGATCTGGACTGAAGGGCGGTCTCACCGATATCCTCCAGGCAGACGCCCAGCACATCGGCAATCATTTCCAGGAAGCGGCCAGTGCCGCCGGCGCATTTATCGTTCATAACAAAGTTGGTGACTTTGCCTTCGAAGTCGACACTGATAGCCTTGCAGTCCTGTCCTCCCATATCCAGGATAGTGCGCACGGAGGGAAAGTAGTAGTTGATCCCCCGGGCATGGCAGCTTATTTCTGAAATATTTTCATTGGCAAAGGGCACCAGTACCCGTCCGTAGCCGGTAGCGACTATATAGCTCATATCCTCTATTTCGAGTCCGGTGCCTTCCAGAGTTTTTGCCATGGTAGCCCGGGAGGTGACTACGCTTTCGGCCCCGGTATCACCGATATAGGAAGACAGTATCTCTCCGTCTTTCAAAACAACAGCTTTAGAAGCGCGTGACCCGATATCAATACCCGCTGTCAACATCTATTTAACACCCTTCTCGATATTTTCTTTGGCCAGGACAGCCGCTCCCAGCGCTGCCGCCATCTCGGGATCTTCCGGTACCAGTACTTTAAAACCGATTTCCTTTTCCAGAATATCGATCAGCCCTTTATTCCGGGCTACACCACCCACCACCGCCACATCCTTTTCGATCCCGACCCTTTTAAGAAGACCCATGATGCGGCTGACCATCGACGCGTGAATCCCGGCGATTATTTCCTCTTTGGGAGTCGGGGGCACCCGGTGGATATGGGAGATCACTTCGGATTCCGCGAACACGGCGCAGGTGCCGGATATATCCGCTCGCTTTTCCGCCCGCAGAGAAAGCTCCGCCATTTCATCCAGGTTGACCTGCATCACCTTGGCCATCGCCTGGAGGAATATACCGGTCCCGGCGGCGCATTTGTCCTGCCCCGCCCAGTCGGTAACGCGGCCTCGCTCGTTGATCTTGAGGACGGTGCTGGTTTCGGCGCCCAAATCAACAACCATCCGGGCGGTCGGGAAAAGTTTGTTAACCCCCCGCGCCAGGCAGGTAGTGATGGCTTTCTGCTGCTGGCTGAAGGTGACCTCCTTGCCGCCGACTCCGGTAGCTACCACATACCAGCCATCCGGGGTTAACCCGGCTTTCTTGATTACTTCATCCATGGCTGTTTTAGCGATAGCTTCGACGCCCTCACCGGCCGGCATCCGTGTCGAGGCCAGTGGGCCTACGCTGTCCAGAATTACCGCTTTTACATTTAAACTACCAATATCAATTCCCAGGGCTTTCATATGGACCACCTTATAGTCTTAAGTTCAATAGAAAGCGAAGTATGTCTCCAGCTTTCTCCTTAAATTTAAAAGCGCACAGTTTACTTCACTAAATTGGGGCTGTAAGCCTGTAAAGCTCAAAGTAATGAATGGGATTTTTGCCATATATTCGGTTTTTTGTAATCCTGCATATTACCCAAAACCCGTAACTTACAATTTACCTGTCCTCCAATAACTCGAAGAACTGTTCCATTTTTTGCCGCACTTCGTGCTGGTTATTCACGGTGGGGTCAACAATATCGCAGTCCATGGTCAGGACCGGGACATCCATGTCATTCAGCAGGTCTTTGAACATTTTGATCGTGGCACAGGAATGACGGCAGCCGATGAAGGCATAATAAATAGCCCCGTCTACTTTATAGTCACGGGCACAATCAGTAATATCCTGAAGCGTTCCCTGTCCTAACGGGCCGTACATAGTGCGGGATTCCGGAATCATATAAGACTTCTGAACGATGCTCTCGATCGGTTTAGAAGGATCGAGCGGCTCATACTTCCAGTAGGTGAAAAGCGGCTCTACCACGCTGACTGCGCCGAACTCCTGGGAGATGTTTTCCAGGAAGCCTATCAGGTAAAGCGGTGGTATAAAGAAGCTCATCAAACGGAAACGTTCCTGTTTAACCGCCCCAATGCCGTTATTTACCATCGCGGCCAGTTCATCTCGCAGCGTCTGCAAATATTCGGTCAATTCCGGCTGACTGGCAAACATATATTCCGCCGAGAGCAGTTCCAGGAAACGCCTGGTGGCAAAGGGAGAGGGAATGGCCTTGCGCAGCTCACAGATCTCCGCCTGAAGCTTGATCTGTTTGTCCATCTCGGCGACATTTTGCGCCAGTTTGTCCCAATCCATCCTGCGGCCGGAAGCGCTTTCAAGAAACCTGATCATATCTTTGATTTCATCAACCATATACTGCTTTTCGAGATCACTGTTACCGAAGGGATGGTCCAGGAAGAAACCGGGAGCTCCGGTCATCTCCATGATATATTCGCCGCTTTTGGCGGTATTATCGCAAATCAAATTAGTCCACAGTATGGCGTCGGGGTCAGGCAGCATTTTCCGGAAGTAGGCGCCGGCCAGCCCGCGATGAGGAGAGCAGATTTCGGCGGCCAGCCCGGCTTCTGCTCCGCCGTTGAGGAATTCCATCTGGTTGCCAAGAAGGAGCGCCGAGGTCCATGTAGCCACCTCATTATGCAGCGGAGAGATACCCATGGCGTAAAGGACTTCAACCGGAAAGAAGACCGTGTGTGCGGCGATAAACCCGCCTTCTTTTTTAGCATTGAGGACACTGGAAAAATATCTTTCCAGCATCTGGTAATATAGCTGTTCGCTCTGCGAACTGTCCTCACGGTTCTTGTTCATCCGGGCTACCAGACGGCAGGCCCTCAATAAAGATTCAATCTGGTTCTTTCGGGTCTCTATCACGATCTTATCCTTTCGACTTTCTTCCCTCCACCATCTCGATGAAGGCCTGGACGCGGGTGCGTATTTGCCCGGAGCCCGAAGTGCCGTATTCCACATCCAGGGCCAGCAGCGGTATTCCTTCGGCCTTCAGCCGGTCGCTTAAGAGGGGAATATCATGCGCATAAGGCACACAATAGCGGATCGTCTGGCTGATAATGCCGTCTACCCTGGCTTCCCTGGCCAGCTTCACAATACGGTCGAAGCGGTCAGTTGAAGGATACATGCGGGCACAGGGGAAGTTATTCAGATAGCGCCGGGAGATGGCTTCCAGGGGATTCTTAGCCCCTTCCAATACTACCGGATCATACCAGTAACGGGTACTGGTGCACAGTTCATCCGATACTACTAACACGTTCAGTTCCTCAATGCTTTTAACAAATTCAGGGTTGGTCATGACACTGCCAACCAGCATCAGCCGGGCTTTGGCCTTCAGTCCGGAGCCCGATTTCTTCAGTTCGGCAATCAGTTCTTTCAGTTGTGCATTAAACTGCTCTTTATGCATATGGAAGCTGCCGTTCAAGACTTCCATGGTCTCCTGTCCGCTGATAAGGGGCTCATTCAGTTTACGCAAATCATACAGTTCTTTTAGCAGAGAACGGGACTCATTCATCACTTTGATCGAATCAAGCAAATCCTCATCGGTGATTTTTTTACCCATGAAGATTTCAAGGTTATTCTTGAAGTCCTCAATCTGGCTGTAATAAAGCTCATGGGCCCGCTCGGTCGACTTGCGGGGAACAGTCAAAACCTGAAAGAAGGGAGGTTTGAGATAATAGCGCCACAGATCGAACAGGCGGCGGGCGCCGTCACAGGTAGAACCCCCTACCACCCCATCCAGGAAATCATACTCTTTCCGCAATCCTAGCTGAAGGCAGCTCCGGGAGAAGGAGCAGTTATTGATATAAAGATAAGCATTGCCGTCTTCAAGCTCCATTTCCTCGGAGTATCCGGTGATGCGGATAGGCAGAGCGCCGGCAGCATGTATGACTTCCTCCGGAACATAGGTACACAGCCAGCCGAGAACCTTCTTGCCCTGGGCTTTATGCTCCAGAATTTCCCGGGTTTTGGGGAAGCTGCGGTTGATTTCCCGGAAGCATTCGAGTGCCGGTGATTTTGTTGCGGTAGTTTCCATTATCATTTACTCCAGTCCCTGATTCGAGGCAAATAATTTACTCCGAGTACCAAGAGCTTATTATATTACAAGCCCTGTTCCTAGAACAACTTTAGATCGGGGTGAAAAGCAAGGCACATAGCGCCCGGTCCGGCGCCATAGCCCATAACCGGACTATAATCGCCGATGATGATATCCTGACAGCTAAAGTTCTCTTTCATCTTTTCTGCCAGTTTGCCGGCCATATCCAGGGAATCGCTGTGACTGATCATAAAAGTAAGATTGCCCGCAGGCGCCATCTCCTTGACCAGCTCTGTCAGCCGCCGCAGGCCGTCTTCGCGGTTCCTTACCCGGTCTACCATTTCTACCGTTCCGTCTTCAGCCAGTTTGTTTATAGGGCGGATATTGAATAAGGAAGCAATACGGGCTGACATCTTGGACATGCGCCCCGTGCGGTAGATATAGCGCAGTGTATCCAGTATCATCAAGCACCTGGTCTGCTCCCGGCATTTTTCGACTGCCGCGGCTACCTGGTCCAGGTTCATGCTCAGCGCTGCTGCCCGGGCAGCCGTCAGGGCCAGCAGCCCCTCTCCGCCGGCGACGCTTTTGGAGTCGATTATTCTTATATTGGTTTCTGGTGACTGTTCCCGGAATAGCTCTGCGGCGGTAGACGCCGATTTATAAACCGCGCTCAGGGAAGATGAAATGGTGATGAACAGGATATTTTTGGTTTCCTGGCTCAATTCCTTGAAAGCGTCCAGAATAAACCCGGGCGTAATGGCTGAAGTTACGAAGTTATCGGGGTCCTTGCGGATCAGATCATATGATTCACTGGTGTTGATAGAAACGTTTTCGATATATGTTTTTCCATCAATGATGATATTAGCCGCGGGAACGATTTTAATGTTATGCTTCTTTGCCAGGTCCGGAGGCAGACTCGCGGTAGTATCGGCCATAATTCTAACTGTGTCCATACCTGTACCTCAATTCCAAGTATTTTTTTAATGAGCGAAGCTCTGTACCATTTATGAAATGTGACCGGTTCAGGAAATTAAATAACCCCCATCCACCACTACGACGCTTCCGGTCATATATCCGGACAGGTCGGATGCCAGAAACAGGGCTACCCGACCGATATCATCCGCTATTCCCATTTTACCCAGAGGAATCCGGGACTGGAACTCCTTCAAGCCGGCGCGGCTGTTTTGTCCCGGACGCTGAGCCACTGCTCCTTCGGTCAGAATTCCGCCTGGCGCGATGGCATTCACGCGAATTCCGTCGGGAGCCAGCTCTTTGGCCAGACTCCTGGTCAAGGTGAGCACGGCGCCTTTAGAAGCGTCATACACGGACATGTCTTTATGAGATGGGTGAAGTGAATCTATTGAAGCCAGGTTGATTATGCATCCGCCGCCTTTCTGCTCGATCATCCGGCGGCTGGCTTCCCGGGTGAAATAAAGGAGGCCTTTCAGGTTCACCGAGAGGACCTTCTCGATCATTTCGGAATTCAGTTCCTGAATGGGAGTAGGGGGAAATATGCCGGCGTTATTTACCAGGATGTCCAGTCCGCCCATACCGGAAACAGCCTTATCGACCGCCTGTATGACGGATTCTTCCTGTCCGGCATCGCAGTTCTGGAAGATCGCCCGGTACCCACAGGAAGAGAGGTCCTGCGCCGCTTTCCGGCCTTTTTCCTCGTTAATATCGGCAATAGTAACCGCGGCTCCGGCTTCGGCCAGGCGGTAAGAGATGGCGTAACCGATACCCGAAGCCCCTCCGGTTACCAGGGCTTTCTTATTTGCCAGGCTGATCAGGTCCTGAATGGGGGTGAATTTCCTTTCCAGAGGCATCTTGTATCGACCTCATCTGTATTGTATACCTAGATTAACTAGGCATCCTGTTATTAGCACATAATAAACCAGCAGTTTGCACACTGTCAAGTGCTCTGGATTTCAAAGACCGCATCCTTTGCCGGCGGACCGGGACCAGAGCCGCGGACTACAAATCATAATATAATCTATATAGGGCAAGAAGCGGCTGCGATAAACAGGGCGTCGTGCTGGAGGCTTCGGAAGGCGGGAATCAATCATCCCAGAGCGAGGCTGAAAAATCAGGCCTTTTATGTTCTTTACATCTAAATAGTAATTTATCCATGGAGGATATTTACAGACTAACCGGAAAAAGGAGATTACCATGCATGCGATAACAGCTTCTCATCTACGGAATGCTCACGGAGGCGAGTCCATGGCGCACATGCGTTATGAAATCTGGGCCCAGAAGGCGGAAGAAGATGGTTTTCCCAATATCGCCAGGCTTTTCCGCGCTATCTCGTACGCGGAAACCATTCACGCCAAAAATCACTTCAATGTCCTGAAAGAGCAGTTCGGTGATACCCCCTGCAATTCAATGGCAGTATTTGGACTGGGTAGCACCTCTCAGAACCTCCAGGGCGGCATCATGGGGGAGAATTTCGAAATAGAAGAAATGTATCCTACCTATCTGGAGACGGCTAAATACCAGAATGAGGGCGGCGCCCAGAGAAGTTTCCATTATGCGCTGTCAGCGGAGAAGATCCATAGAGCAATGTTCGTTAAAGCCAAGGAGACCGTGGACTCGAGTGAAAAAGACATCAGCCTGAAGCCGGTTGGGATATGCAATGTCTGTGGTTGGACGCAAGAAGGGGATTTACCCGATAAATGCCCTATCTGCGGTGCGTCCCGGAGCCAGTTCAAGATCTTCAGTTAAATTGCCCTGTTTTACCGGCCTGCTTCATCCCGACGATACGGGCGGACTGCAACAGTCCGCCCGTATCGTCGGTCTGCATTATAAATCTTCCAGCAGAGTTGTAAAGGTATCGTGGTGATCCTCTTCAGCTTCCAGAATGTTACGGAAAAGACGATGGGTGGTATCATCATTTTCTTCACGGGCTTTATTCAGAATCTGCCGGTAGAGATTGATGCCGCTCTCCTCATCTTTAATATCCTGCTCGAGCATTTCTTTCAGGCTGGCGCCGACATGGATTGGAGCAGGTGTGGTAGTAGGCGTGCCGCCGAGGTAAAACAGCCTTTCGGCGATACTTTCAGCATGTTTCATCTCAGTGATCGCGATCTTCTCCAATTCGTCCTGCACTGCGAATCCCTTGACCCCACTCCATTGTACATGCTGCCACATATACTGGATGGATACCTGCAATTCCCTGGAAATGGCGTCATTGAGCAAGTCCAGGAGTTGTGCGGATGCCTTGACAACAGGTTCTCTCTTTTCTGACATGTCCTTTCTCCTCCTCTTCCCTAACTTAGACTATTTATTGCAGACTAAACAATGGCCTTATAATTATCATTGTATTATAGAAAAATGTTTTTCGTAGTATGAATGTTATTGAGGCTGACTTGAATGGATTTGACCGGGTGCAGCGCTCGACCTGAGAAAGTCTTTCGAGCCTGGGACAGATTTATGTTTCGAAATTGCCCGCGGTTTCATCTGTATTCTTTGAAACGGAATCGAGTACCTTAAAAGTCAATTACGACCAACTATGATTATGAGATAATACATCCGGCTGTTTTAAATACCGGGCTTAATAACAGTTTTTGACTGGCGAAGCAGCCAGTTTTAACTGACCAAAGGAACAGTTTTTCACATCATGAAAAAGAATTATATTTATACGGAATATCCTGAGATTGACAATGTCACTTGCTAAATAGTAAAATTCTATTAATATATTAGTCGTATTGCGATACATTGTACTATAATAGCTATGCCTGGCCGGAAATAGACCGTGTTCCTGGGAGCCTGCCCGGTCGTGAAATAAGAGAACGGGGGTAAAGATGTCACCAACAGCGGAAAGCTATTTTGGAATACCCGGGTATGCGATATTTTGGGTACTCTTAGCTGTTGCTTTTGCCTTGTTCATACAGAGAGTGTTCCATCTGGTACGGCTGCTGAAACTGGGACGGCCGGAAAACCGGTTCGACCGTTTGCGTTACCGTGTAACCGGTATGCTGAGCACGGCTCTGACGCAGTCGAGTAACCTGAAGAGCTTCACCCTCAAAGACCCGGCCTCCGCCGGACACACTCTGATGCTCTGGGGCCTCGGCGTATTCTTTATAGTCTATGTTATTCTTATCGGCCTGGGAGCCGGTCTGGGCCTGTTTCCCTTCTTGAGCGGGAGCGCTTTCCATAGAATTGTCTTCTCGATCATGGATATTGCCGCCATTATCATCGTCATTTCCGTAGTCTATGTAATTATCAAGCGCTATATTATCAAACCTGAGAGGTTGAAAAGGCATGAGACTGCAGAAGAAAAAATAGTCCAGGCCTCTCTCCTTACCGTTATGCTAATACTGATGGCGCTTTATTACACGATAGCCGGCTTTGGTTATGTGGCTTACGGTGTTCCGTCTGGCTGGCCGCCGGTCAGTTCCGCCCTGGCGAACCTGATATTGAATTCCGGCATACCCCAGGAAAGTGCGGCCGCGGTATTTAAAGGCGTCTGGTGGTTTAATTTCGTTTTGCTCCTGTGCGCCGTGATATACGCTCCCCGCTCCAAACACCTTCACCCGCTTTTCTCATTTCCCAACCTGACTTTTAGAGACCTGTCCCCCAGGGGGGCGCTCAAGTTTATTGACCTGGAAAAAGAGGCGGTTAAGGGGGTCTCCAGGGTGCAGGACTTCACCTGGAAGCAGCTTATGGACGGCTATGCCTGCACCTGGTGCGGCCGGTGCCATGTGGTCTGTCCGGCCCAGCTTACCGGCAAGCCCCTTTCTCCCCGAGAGCTTATCCTGGGTATGAAGAAACATTTGCTGGAGGTCGGCCCGACCCTGCTTAAATCCCCCGTGACTCCGGCAGAGGCTGTTAAAGCGGAAGCAAAAGCTGAAATCCCACCGGCTGCTCCAACTGGTTCCGGCAAATCACTGATCGGAGGGGTGATCAGTGAAGATGCCATCTGGTCCTGCACTACCTGCCGGGCCTGCCAGGAGGTGTGCCCGGTGGAAAACGAGCATATCGATAAAATTGTAGATATGAGGCGGCATTTGCAGATGGTGGCCACCACTGAGATCGCCCGCGATCCTTTGAAAAATATAAGGGTCAGAGGCAATCCCTGGCGCGGCACCATGTATGCCCGGACAGACTGGGCGGAAGGCCTGGATATCAAGGTGGTCGGTGAAGACAGCAGCATCGATATCCTTTACTGGGTGGGCTGCACGGAAGCCCTGGAAGACCGCAGCCTGAAGGTAGCCCAGGCTGTTGCGAAGCTGATGAAACAGGCCGGCGTCAACTTCGGTATCCTGGGAGAAGAAGAGATGTGCTGCGGGGATCCAGCGCGACGTTTGGGCGCCGAACATATCTTCCAGATGCTGGCAATGAACAACATCCAGACTTTCCAGAGCTACAATATTAAAAAGATTATCACTGCCTGCCCGCACTGCTTCAATACGCTCAAGAACGAATATCCCCAACTGGGAGGCCGGTTCGAAGTGATCCATCATACCCGGTTTATCAAAGACCTGATCAAGGATGGCAAACTGAATATCAGCAAACCCCAGGGGTCTCTCGTCACCTACCATGAGCCCTGCTACCTGGGCCGGTATAACGATATTTTTGAAGAGCCCCGGCAGATCATTTCCAGTATTCCCGGCCTTTCTTTAGTAGAAATGGAGCAGAACCGCCGGAGTGGTTTCTGCTGCGGCGGAGGCGGCGGACGCATGTGGCTGGAGGAGAAAATCGGGACAAGGATCAGCGAGATGCGCCTGGGCCAGGCAGAGGAAACAAAAGCCGGAATATTGGCCACGGCCTGTCCTTTCTGCTTGCAGATGTTGGAGGACGCCGCCAAAGCAAAAGGAGTGGAGGAATCCTTGCAAGTAAAAGATATCGCCGAGATCGTAGCTGACTCATTGGAACTTTCTGAAGAACGGAAAAAGGCCTGATATCCGGTTGTCCGGTTCTCGAAGATAAAGTACGCTAAATAGCCAGAGGAGGCAGAAATGAAGAATATCATCGTATGTATGAAACAAGTACTTGATCCCGAAGCCCCGCTCTCCCTTTTTAAAATCGATGAAGAAGCCAAACAGGCGGTACTGCCTAAAGCCACCCCGCCGGTGCTCAGTCCTTTCGATGAGAATGCCCTTGAAGCAGCTCTGAAAATCAAGGATGCCCAGGATTCCACGGTGAGTGTACTCAGCATGGGCAAGAAGCTGACCAGGGCGGTGGTGAGGTCGGTCCTGGCGGCAGGAGCCGACCAGTTATTTCTGCTGGAGGATGAATCTTTTGGCGATTTTAACACTTATCAGACAGCCGCAGCTTTAGCGGCGGCGGTCAAGAAGCTGGGGCAGTATGATTTAATTTTATGCGGTATTCAGGCTGCCGACACCAATGCCGGGCAGGTCGGCGCCGGTATCGCCAGTTTGCTGGGCCTTCCCTGCATCAGCGCCGCCCGTAAAGTCGATCTTAACGGGGACGTGATTAGAATAGAGAGGGCTTTCCCCGACGGAGTCGAGGTAATAGAAGTCCCTGCTCCGGCAGTCGTAACCACCGGCTATGAGGTTGGCGCCCTTCGCGAGCCTGGAGTAGAAGCCTTCATGTCGGCCGGGAAAAAGCCTATGACGGTCTGGAAAGCCGAGGACCTGGGACTTGGCGCTCCGGACAGCCGGATCAGCCTGCTCAAGATGTACCAGCCGGCACATGAAGGGAAGTGTGAAATCCTGGAAGGGGCCACTCCTGAGGAGAAGGGTATAAAGCTGGCTGAAAAGCTGAAAGAAATGAAGGCGGTATAGTCTTTAGTTGTTAGTTTTTGGTTGTCATCTGCCGGGCCTCCTTTTCCCGAAACCAATTACTGGAAAATACTCTTCGTATTACAATATTTGAGTTTAGGAGTAAAGATATGTCTAATAACACAGGTGTGCTGGTTTACTGTGAAGTCAGCGGCGAAAAATTGGCCCCGATTTCCCTGGAGGTCCTGGGCGCCGGCAGCCGCCTGGCCCAATCCCTGGGGCAGCCCCTGAGTGCTCTGCTTATTGGCAGCGGCATCAGCGCGATAGGCCGGGAAGCTATAGCTTACGGAGCAGACAGGGTATACACAGTCGATGAGCCTGCTTTAAAGGACTATTCCACCGAACCTTACCAGATTGCCCTGGAAAAGGTCGCCCAGCAGGCCCTGCCTGCCATTATCCTTATGGGGCAAACGTTCACAGGACGGGATCTGGCCCCCTGGCTGGCCTTCCGGCTGAATACCGGGGCGACTATGGATTGCCTGGCCCTGGAGGTAGATGAGTCCAGCAAGCGGTTGCTGATGACCAGGCCGGTTTACGGTGGCAATGCCCAGGCGGTGCAGGTATGTCAGACCGATCCCCAGATTGCCACGGTCAGGATGAAGGCCGCCGCTCCGCCGGCAAAAGACGCTGCCCGGCAGGGTGAGATCGTCAATATTGCGGTGGGAATCGACCAGGCCGCCATTAAAGCCAGAGTGGCAGATCGGAAATTCGAGGCTGCCGCCGGTGTAAAGCTGGAAGATGCGCCGGTGGTGGTTGTCGGGGGCCGGGGTATCGGCAGTGCCGCCGGATTTGCACAGCTTGAAGAAATTGCAGCTTTGCTCAAGGGAGCAGTCGGAGCAACCCGCCCTCCCTGTGATAACAAGTGGACCCCAGATACCCGGCAGATCGGTCTCACCGGCAAGATAGTGAGTCCGGACCTGTATATAGCGGTCGCTCTTTCCGGGGCCAGTCAGCATATAAGCGGTTTTTCGGGGGCCAAGGTAATTGTGGCGATCAACAAAGACCCGGAGGCGAATATATTTAAAATCGCCCATTACGGGATTGTGGCTGACTGGAAAGCAGCCCTGCCGACTTTCACTGCGAAGCTAAAGGAAATAGTGGCGTAGAGAGCCCCGGTTAGCAATTAATCAATAATCTATGACA
>JAQULX010000005.1 GCA_028718465.1 Dehalococcoidales bacterium
GGTGCTGGTTGAACAGCGGGTTACGGCGTTGTACGTTACCCACGATCTTACCGAAGCCTTGAGCCTGGCGGACCGTTTGTTTTACATAACACCATCGGGACTCGAGCAGGTAGCTGTCCGGGACCGGGAGCAGATGCTGCGGGACTATTATGCCGGCAGGCTGAAGTCTATTTCTCGGACATGATGTCGCCTCTGGTTCCGATAGTCACTTCTTTAAGGGAGATATCCCGGCCGCTGTCTGACATTGCTTTCCTGGCAATATGGGCCAATCCGGAGCAGCAGGGCACTTCCATATGGACTACGGTAAGGCTCTTGATATTTGATTTTCTCAATATCTCCGTTAGCTTGCCCAGATGCGCCTCGGCGTCATCCAGTTTGGGACAGGCTACCATCACGCTGTGGTCTTTCAGGAAGTCCCGGTGCAGGTTGGGGTAGGCGAAAGGAACGCAGTCGGCAATCAGAACCACCTCCGAGTTCTCCAGGAAGCTGGCTCCCGCCGGGACCAGGGCAAGCTGGACCGGCCAATGGCTCAACATCGGTTTCTGGTCCGGCACATTCGCCCCCAGGGGCTGACAATCCGTTATTTCCATCCGGCGGACCGCTGAGCCGGGGCAGCCGCAGGGTAGGCTGGGGGCCGGTTTCATTTCCTGTAGATGCTCCTTTACAGATTCTTCATCGAAGTCCTCGGCTTCCCTTTCCACAATCGTTAAAGCTCCCTGGGGACACTCTTTAAGACAGGCAGCCAGGCCGTCGCAGTATTTTTCCTTGACCAGTCTGGCTTTGCCGTCTACCAGCGCCAGGGCGCCTTCGGCGCAGGATTCTATGCAAATCCCGCAGCCGTTGCATTTATCTTCATCTATCTGGATAATCTTTCTTAAAACTTTGTTCGTCATTTTTGCTCCTTCGTTCATTCAGGAATGTCCGTTATAGGCGCTCCCCTTTCATTTGCTCCCAGCGTTCTTCTCCCAGGCATTCGCGAGCTTTGGCGCACCATTGTATGCAGGAAGGGACCTCTTCTTTATAGACATAGTTACTGCATTTGCGGCATTTGATGCGGGTCTCGTCGGAAAACATCTCAACTTCGTTTCCGCAGTGGGGACATTTGTGCAGGGATACCTTCAGGTTTCTTCCATCCTGACCCGGGCAGTGGCTGACCATGGGCTTATCCTCCTGAGATCAATTTCCTTTCCTCATTCTCATTTTAAGGAATAAGCGGTCAGCTTTCTA
The DNA here is from genome assembly GCA_028718465.1 of Dehalococcoidales bacterium. The sequence goes on from JAQULX010000005.1 coordinate 1,228, forward strand.
TGATGTGAATCATACTGGGCTTATTTAGCCCCTATCCTGTCCAGACCTGTCCGGTCCATCAAAGCCTGGTAATAAGAGGCAATATCCGGATCGCTGATCTCAGACTTCACCTGGCGGTAAGGACTGCCCAGAGATTCGCGGTAAATCTTCCCGATATCTGGCAGAAGGTTTGCAACATCCAGCGGATTATTAGGATTACCTGGATTAGCTTCAGCCCTGACCACAGAGGTAAAGTATCCCACTGAGAAGACCAGAAGCAAACAGACGATCATCCCGATAAAGAAACCCGCTGCCAATTTCATCGCTCGTCCTCCTTAAAACAAAAAACCGACTTCAAAATTGAAGCCGGTTTCACTATTGGCTCCCTGCAGTCCAAGTGACCAGATACAGACAGCAGATCAATGCGCTCTATAATCCCTGACTTACTGTCAGAGTTTGATTGGCTGGTAGCCGGTAGTACTAAAGTAACCCTACTTATGTATTACCATAGTAACCGTTCGAAAAGCGCCGGGCAAGATACATTCACTTCAGCGGAATTAACTTAACCTCCCGACTTATGCTAAAGTGCCGTGGATTCTCAAATTAAGTGCGCAAATTTCAGGTTAGCTATTTGTCTCAATTCACGCTCAAAGGTCAGGCAGCCCGGCGTGAAATGGACAGGTAATCAAATGCTCTTTATAATAATCCTTAAAGAAATGCCAGAATACAGCCGACAGAAATTTCTCCGCGAGGAATATACGGCTCGAGTGAATCGGGTCATTGACCATATTGAAGCCAATATAGATCAAGAGCTGTCTTTGGCGGCATTGGCTGAAATAGCTGGTTTCTCCCCGTTTCATTTCCACAGGATATTCAGCTCTTTGACCGGAGAAACCCTGAATGGATTTATCCAGCGGGTCCGGGTGGAAAAAGCGGCCTCAATGCTGGTGCAAAATCACCAAAAATCAATTACTATCGTTGCGCTCGAATGTGGGTTTTCCGGGGCTTCAGCCTTTGCCCGGGAGTTCCGGAAAACGTTTGGAATGAGCGCCAGTGAATGGCGTGCCGGTGGCTATTTAAAAGATCGCAAAGACCGTCAAACGAATAGCAAGGAATGGCAAGTCAGCAGCAATATCCGGCAAGATATCGACCCCCTCTCAGGCTATAGTATATATAAACAAGAGTGGAGGGTAGAAATGAAATCGAATGAGAATCTGATTACCAACATTGAGGTCAAAGACACACCGGAGATGCACGTAGCCTATCTCAGGCATATCGGGCCGTATGCCGGAGATGTTGAGCTGTTCGGCAGGTTGTTCGGTAAATTAGCTGCCTGGGCCGGGCCCCGCGGGCTTTTGGCATCCCCGGAGGCCAGGTTTTTAACAATCTACCATGACAGCCCGGAATTGACCGACCCTAAAAAGCTCAGAACGGATGTCTGCATCACCGTACCGCCGGATACGATTGTAGATGGAGAGATCGGCAAAGCGACGATACCGGCGGGAAAAAATGCGATTGCCCATTTCGAGCTCAAGTCCGACCAGTATACCGATGCCTGGAACGCTATTTACGGTGGCTGGCTGCCGGAGAGTGGCTACCAGCCGGATGACCGGCCATACTTTGAGTTATATCTGAATGACGCCAAAGACCATCCTGAGGGCAAATGTATAGTCGATATTTACATTCCCGTTAAACCGCTTTGATACAACAGATGGAATGGCGCACTAGGGATACAGGCTTTGCTGCCGCCGATTGAGCAGTGCCTCTCTATTAGACTTGCGGCGGTCCTTCAGCCAGCAGCTTGAGTTTGATCTCATCGGCGATGGTGATGTGGCCGCGGATGGAGCGGATTATCTCCCTTTCTTTCCACTGGCTCAGGATACGGATAGTGGTCTCAGTGGTAGTGCCGGCCATATCCGAAATTTCCTGGCGGGTAAAGGGGAGCGAATTCCCCAGCCTGACGGAAAGCATCAGGAGCAGCCTGGCCAGGCGTTGCTCGACGCGTTCCCCGGCCATATCCCGCAGGCGGCTCTGGGACTCGCGCAGGCGGCTGGACAGGAGATTGATGATCTTAAGCGCCGCTTTTGGATGTTTCATTAAAAAGTCGTTGAAGCCGGACTTCTTGATGCCGATCAACCGTGTTGCGGATGCGGCCTGGGCGGATGCCGGATAAGGCTTGTTTTCGAATACCGCCACCTCGCCGAACATCTCGCCCGGACCAAAAAAAGCCAGAATTATTTCTTTAGCATTAGAGGCCATTTTGGAAACCTTGACCTTTCCCTCCGCCACTATAAAAAAATATTCCGAAGGGTCGCCTTCCCAGAATATGGCCTCATTGGCTTCCATCCGTCGTTCTCTGATTAGGAGCGCCAGCTCCCTCATCTCTTCCTCATCCAGGTCGGTAAAAACTGGTGTTTGCTTCAAGATCTGTATGTTGTTCTGTTTCATCATTCTCCCTGGCCGGCTGTGCTCCGGACACCGGCCTGTTGGTCTTCAGGCCTGGTTATTCAGAAGACGCTTTCAGATAACTGCGAAATTCTCCTCATTTTCGGCCTGTCTTTCATGCTTGACGACTCTGATAACAGGCGGCATGGGTTATGTAAGCTGTTGCTAGAGCCATACTCCGGGTTAGCTCATCGCCATTTACCATCATCGCCAGAAATCATTTCCTCCGCTCGGTAATCTAGCAAAGCCTCTTAATACATATAGCTCCTGGCTTGCTCCGGGTATCACAGGCGCTCGTGATGACGGGCACAGCAGTTATCCAGGAGGCGCGCAATATCGGTTAAGAAGGCAGGTCTTGCCAAAGCCGGTAGAACAGAGTCAATCACATAATCGGGCTGATTTCAAATATTCGGGCCTGATATTCTGCCAGGGTAAGGGATAATCCGGGGCCTGCCAGAAACTTGCCGTCCTGCTCATAACTCTCCCCGCTTAACTTATCTCTCAGCCTGTATCGGCGGTGCTCCAGGAGTTCGTCCTGGAAAACAACCCTTCCCCGCCCCGGCTCTCGGTCAAGGTTGATTATCACCCATCTCATCTCGTTTTCCAGTTTCCAGGTATAAGTCAGCAGGTTCCGGTGCGTATCGTCCCCATCCGGCAGAGCCTCCTTCAGCCGCCAATTTCCGGTATGAAAGACATCCTCGTTTACAATCTGTAACAGTCTTTCATAAAAAGCCGGTATTCCGCCCTGGATATTTTCCGGCCCCGACCGGCGGATCTGTACCGGCAGATGTATTCGCCGGCCTTCCATCTGCCCGAAATAGTAGAGTTTCAGTCCCGGCAGGGTCGAGAAGAGAACGGCGGCGGCTTCCAGTTTGCCCCCGCCGAATGTGTCGGCGCTTCTCGTTTCATCATGATTTTCTATAAAGCGGACCAGTTTTTTCTGGTAGTTGATATCGGCCGTCAGGTGCAGAAAAACATCATAAGGGTGCCCGTCCTTCAGGCGGTCATAGAGCCTTTTGTCATAGACAAAATCGAACCCGAGCTGCTGGAGGGTCCATTCGGTATCCCAGTAGGCCTCGGCAAGATAAACCAGGTATGGTATTTGCCGGGTGACCTCTGCCCAGAACTCCTCTGCTGGATTTGGGTAGTCCCCAACCTTGTTTGTCCAGCCCCAGACTCTTTGAAAAATATCGTTTAACGCCAGCATCGCCATATCGCAGCGGATGCCGTCGCAGTGCCGGGATATCCTCTCTACCTCTCTTACCAGGGCGGCGCGGGCCTCCGGGTTGAAATAATTGAGCTGGGCGGTATCGGTCCAGGCCGGGAAGTTGGGGTCCCTGCCGTGGGCCAGATACATCATCTTGCCCCCGGAGCTGATAGGGAAGTAGGCTTCCGGGTCCTTCTGGTAATCTTCCTCATCGACCTTTACATAATATTCCGGATGCTGACTGGTCCAGTGATGGTCCATGCCGGTGTGATTGGGGATGAAGTCCAGTATCAGTCCCATTCCCCGCTTCCTCAGCTCCTCCCGGGCCCGGTCCAGGTCGTCCCATGTTCCGATCAGGGCATCCGGCTCGTAGGCGCTGATGGAATAGGCGGACCCGATGACATCTTCTGGAGTCCAGCCGGGAGTTATCGTGTCAAAAAGCCGGTGAAAACCGGGATCAGTCAGGGTGACAAGGCGGCTCTTCCGGCTGCGGCTCCAGACGCCCATCAGCCAGACGTAGTCCATGCCCCAGTCTTTTATTCTATCCCAATCCGCGGAAGGAACGTCGCCCAGCCGCACCGGCCTGCCGGCTTTTTGCGTCAGATCATAAAGCCAGGCGGCGGTATTAATTTCATAGAGTTCCGGATTTTCTCGAGGCCGGTATTTGAGCGACATTCATAAAGCTCCTGATTATATAATATACCAGCACTGGTGACTAATATTAGAGCTTGTTCTTAAAAAGACCATACAGCGAAACCTTTCGCCTATCGCAGTACGGGAGGGCTAGTTTTGTGGCTTCACTCTCAGCGGAATTCCGGCCACCATCAGGTAGACTTCATCAGCTCGCCGGGCCAGCATCTGGTTAGCCCGTCCCAGGATATCGCGGTACAGGCGTCCTAGGCGGTTATCGGGTACTATCCCCAGCCCCACCTCATTGCTAACTATAATAAAAGAGGCCTCTACCCTGTCCAGACATCCCAAAAGCTGCTCGATTTCAGTTACAACCTCTTTTTCCAGGACGGCGTCCTCTATATTGTCGAACTGCCGTTCGTCCAAGCGGCAGAAGATATTGCTCACCAGCAGGGTGATGCAGTCGATAATGACCAGCGGTTCTCCATCGATTTCCTGTTCGATCCGGCGGCCGATGCGGCTGGGGGCCTCCAGGGTCCGCCAGGTGGCCGGACGCGATTCTTTATGCTTCTCGATCCGCAGGCGCATGTCTTCGTCTCCGGCCTCGGCAGTGGCCACGAAAAGAACCCGCTGGCTCTTTTTTGCCATCTCCTGGGCGAAGTAGCTTTTACCGCTCCGGGCGCCTCCTAAAAGTAAAATGGTCTTCTTCAATCGCAAATCCCGCCCTGTTTTTCCACCAGCGCGCACTTCCGGATATCCAGAAACCAGTGGTTGTTTTTCTGTATCCTGGCGGACTTACGGATTTCCAGCCGCTTATTGAATAGCGGGCCATCGATTACCAGGGTATGAAATTCACCAGCTTCACCGCAGGGCGATATGGTTTCATCGTAAACTGCCAGGTCTTTCAGGAAATTATCGTCGAATGTTCTTCCCAGCCACTCCTCTCCCAGGGAATCCGCGTCGGTAGCGATTACTACCGAGGTAAAACCTGAATCGATAAAATTTCTGGCTACTTTATCCTGGGCTGTTTTCCATAAAGGTAAGATCGGCATGATACCGGCGCCGGCGCAGACTCGTGTGATCCATTCCTGATGCAGCTCAAAGTCAATGTCACCGAAGATTCCGTAGTTGATCCCTTCTTCCTTGAGCTTGCGCAGGGTGTTTGAAAAAACTGCCTCATAGTTCTCCCCGGTGGTCGGCTGCTGGACAAGTTGTACTCCCATGGCTTCGGCTTGCAGTTTGATCAATCGGGTCGAAATGCCGTGACTGCAGGAGCTATTTCCGTTACTGGTGACCATATTTACAAGATAGCGGATATCAAAGCCGCGTTGGCTTGCCAGGTAGCCTGCCTGACAGCAGTCCTTTCCGCCGCTCCATGAAATAAACGTCTTTTTCATTTTTGGCCTCTTGATCTCGCTAACAATTTATACCCGGGCTGCCTTCTCACCTGTCACCCTGGAGAAGCCTCATTCCTTAATACCCTTCTTTAACTTCGCTGCCATTCCAGCACGATAATATCTCCCTCTATCCGCACCTGTCTGTCAGATGAGAGGTATCATTCAGCAAACTTAGTATGGCGTGATTCGGATAAGTCTCCACGATGCTAAGGGAAGCCAGGTCAATCCGGATGTTCCAGCGATTCTTCATGTCCAGGTCCAGTAGCTGGCAAACGAGCGTGCGGAGAACGCCGCTGTGAGCAGTTATCAGGACCGTATCAGTGACGGCGTGCTGTGCCATACGTCCCCTGAAGTTGGCGATCCGTTTCTCCAGTTGGGCCAGGCTTTCGCCTTCGGGGTAGGTCAGCTTAGGATCATGGTTTATCCACATCTGGGCTATCTCCGGATAGTGGGACTGGACTTCTTCAAAGTTTAGCCCCTCCAGATTCCCGAAATCTATCTCTTTGAGTTCAGGGCAGGGGGTAACGCTGAGTTGATGTAAGGAGGCGATGGTCTGCGCGGTTACCATTGCTCGCTTCATTGTACTTGAATAAGCATAATCGATCTTTTCGGTAGCCAGCCGGTCCCGCAGTTGCTCTGACTGCCTGAGGCCTTGTGGCCCCAGTCCTACATCGGTCTTGCCCCAGTATCGCAATGAGCTGTTCATCTCTGTTTCGCCGTGCCTTACCAGAAGTAATTTGGCCAAGACTCCTCCTCAAATTAACCAGCTGTTGAACGCCAGTATCGTGATCAGGGTCAGAACGCCGACCGTTGCCGCCTCGTTGATTGCGCCGTAGGTGTCTCCGGTCAGTCCTTTCAACTGCCGCTTGAAATAACCGGAAGCCAGGGTGATAATCACCCAGATTCCGGCCATAATCGCCAACCCTGCCACTCTAAATAATACTACAGCTAATGCCGCTGTAACCAGCGTCGCCGGCAAATACTGCCGCCAGCTCATCCTGTCTTTTAATACCCTGCCCAGCCCGTCAGGCCGCGCATAGGGGTAGAAAAATATTCCATTGACCATTGCCCAGCGGCTTAATACAGGTGCAAGGATCAGGGCTGGAAATTTTAGATGATCTGGAATACCCCCCAGGGAAACATACTCCAGTAGCAGGAACAGGGCAATGCCGATCGCCCCGAAGCCTCCGACACGGCTATCGCGCATTATCTTCAGTCTCTCCTCGGTGGTGCGATGCCCTGCCATCCCGTCGAAGGTATCTGCCAGACCGTCGAGATGAAGGCCTCCACTCACTGCCGCCAATGCGGCTACCAGAAATGCGTTAACCAGGGAAGATGGTAAGACCAGGCTTAAAAGGTAGTTTAATCCTGCCAGCACCAGGCCGATCGCGATTCCCACTACCGGAAAAAAGAGCGTAGAGCGGCCGATTTGCTCAGGAGTTAAATTGCGCTTGACTGGCAACAGGGTTAGAAATTGAAAAGCGGCCAGCAGTCCCAAACTGTGTTCCCCCTTCTTCAAACAGAACAACCATGTCTCTTTTGCAGTTATAATCATCCTGGAGAGCGCAGCCCAACCGGGGGCCTCTCCGGATTTATTGTTCCTTATCCGAAACCCCGGCTTCAGCGAAGGTTGCCATTTCGGACAGAGTCCGGCAGGCTGCCTCTACCAGGGTCATTCCCAGCGCTGCCCCGGTCCCTTCCCCGAGGCGCATATTCATGTCCAGCAGCGGGCTGAATCCCAGGTGCTGGAGCATCTGCCTGTGCCCCGGCTCCACTGAAACGTGAGCGGAGATCAGGTAGTCTTTAACCAGCGGGCAAAGACCGCAGGCTATCAGGGCGGCTGCCCCGGAGATAAAGCCGTCAACCATTACCGGGACCCTGTTAGCAGCGGCTCCCAGCATGACCCCCGCCAGCCCCCCGATCTCCAGACCCCCCACCCCGGCCAATACCTCGAGTGGCTTGCCGGCATCCGACTTGTTGACGCTGATGGCCTTTTCAATGATTTCGATCTTATGACTTAGTTGTTGATCATCCAAACCGGTCCCTCTCCCTGTGACACTGGGGACGGATTGACCGGTCATCACCGCGCAGATGGCGCTGCTGGCCGTGGTATTTCCGATTCCCATTTCCCCGGTGGCGACAATGTCCAGGCCTTTCCGGATCTCATTTGTTACCGTTTCAATACCGGTCTCAATAGATCGCACGGCCTCCTCGAAAGTCATCGCCGGTCCCTGACACATATTCCGGGTACCCGGCGAGATTTTAGCATGAATAATGCCCGGAAATGATGAGATATCGCCCGCGGTTCCGATATCAACCACAACCACCCTGGCCCCAACCTGATGTGAGATGACGTTGATGGCGGCCCCGCCCCTCACAAAGTTCAGTACCATCTGGGCGGTTACCTCCTGCGGGTAAGCGCTGACTCCTTCCGCGACCACCCCGTGGTCAGCCACCATGACGATGACGGCCTTACGTGCTGCCTGCGGCAGCGGGTTGCCCTGTATGCCTGCTAACTGAACGGATAATTCCTCCAACCTTCCGAGACTGCCGGTAGGTTTGGTCAAAGTGTCCTGCCTGACCCTGGCCAGTGCCATGGATCCCCTGTCCAGGGGTTTGATCGCCTGTACAGTATTCCCGATCATGTCCGACATTTATTTCCCTTCCTTATACTACCAAATACGCAATCGAATTAATGACTCACGTTACAGCTGGTTTTATTAAATCTTAATTCTTTATTCCCTTTACCATTATGACCGGCAGATCATTTTCCGGATGCGGGTAGACGACGCTGTCGGTCTCATAGACCTCTTTGATGTTGGCAGTGGTAATCACTGTTTGCGGCGTCCCTTCGGCATAGATCCGTCCGCCCTTTATCATCAGCAGACGGTCGCAGTATTGTACTGCCAGGTTCAGGTCATGGAGCGCAATCAGAACCGCCATATTTTTCTCCCGGCAGAGTCCCTTAATCAGGGCCAGGATATCTATTTCATGCTTGATATCCAGGTTCGCTGTGGGTTCGTCCAGCAGGATGGCCTTCGGTTCCTGTGCCAGCACGCGGGCGATCGTCACTCGCTGTCGCTCACCACCGGACAACTCGCTCATCTTCCTTTCCGCCAATGCCTCCACGCCTGTCCTTTGCATTGACCAGTAGCAGATCGCCAGGTCCCGGGCACTTTCATTTCTCAAGAAACCCAGGTGTGGGTTCCGGCCCAGGAGGACTACCTCTGCCACCGTAAATGTATCCGGCAAAGAGGGATTCTGCGGCACGACGCCGATCAAACGGGCGAACTCCTGACGGGAAATCTGCCGGGTCTCTCTGCCGTCCAGCGTAATCCTTCCCGTGATGGGAGACAGAATGCGGCTGAGCGCTTTAATGATGCTGGTCTTGCCGCATCCGTTTGGCCCGATCAATCCCACCATTTCTCCGGGGCGGACCTGGAAGCTCAGGCCCTGGACCACCGGGTGATGATTATAGCTCAATGAAATATTGCTTATCTCCAGCTTAACCATAGTTCTTGCTCATTTCGGATAGATTCTTAATATCAGTTGTAAAAAATAAAAACTGTTAACTTTACCCTTTTCCCAAACCTGATGCTTGTAGCAATATTAAAACACCGCCTTCTTTTTTCTTCTTAACAGGAACAGGAAGAAGGGAGCGCCCAGAAAGGCGGTGATCACGCCCACCGGTATCTCCGCCGGCGGCATTAGAGTCCTGCTGGCGGTATCGGCCAGGATCAGGAGGATAGCCCCGGCAAAGGCAGATAGGGGCAGCAGCGAACGGTGGTCCGGTCCCCAGATGAGGCGCACTGCGTGCGGCACTATGATCCCGACAAAGCCGATAGTCCCGACGAAGCAAACCGCCGCCGCCGTAATCAACGTGGAGGCTGCCAGCAGTATGAGTTTGGTATGCTCGACATTGATCCCCAATTGCTGCGCCTGCTCTTCATCCAGTTGCATTACGTTTAAGTGCCTGGAATAGATGAATATCGCTGCCAGCCCGACTATGACATATGGGGCGATCAGCTTGACCTGGTCCCAGTTGCTCAGTGAAAACCGCCCCATTAACCAGGAGAGGATGCCGGGCATTTTGTCATGAGATATAAGGGTGAGATAGGAGGTAATCGAAATGAAAAGAGAGCCGATCGCCACGCCTGCCAGTATCAATGTGGTCACCGGCAGGGTTTTTCCCACCCGTGCAATGGCATAGACCACCGCTACCGCCGCCAGCGCCCCCAGGAAGGCCAGCAGGGGAATGAAATAATGGCCCAGGAATACCCAGGGCAGTAAGAACCCGACCGCCGCCCCCAGCGCCGCTCCCTGAGCGACCCCGATCAGGTATGGGTCTGCCAGCGGATTACGGAATAATCCCTGGTAGGTAGCCCCGGCTACCCCCAGGGCCGCCCCGGCTATCCCGGCCATCATTATCCTGGGTAGCCGGATGCCCATCACGATCATATCCGTGGTGGAAGACCAGTCGACGGGGATGTTGAGGATCAGATTTGAAATCAGGATGCCAAGGTTTGAAACCAGTATGTTCCAGACAGTCGTTACAGGAATGCGCACACTACCCACGGTCAGAGCCAGGACTATTACAGCCAGGCAGATCAGTGCCAGACCTCCGATTGAATACAACCGGAAGCGCCAGCGCCGTTGGTAGCTGGCTTGGACCTCGCTCAATCTGTTAGACAATTCTGTAAAATAGTTGGCAGCCATTGGACCACCTTATGGAAAAAGTTCCGGATGTATTATTTTTGCGATTTGCTCCAGCCCGTCGACTGACCGGGGAGTGGTACGGCTGATAATGTCGGCATCGACCAGGTAGACCCGGTTATTTTTTAGAGCGTCGGTAGCCTGGAAGCGGGGTTCGGTCTTTATGTAGTTGAAAGAATTGTCCTGGGTTCCCATGCTGCTTAAGATCAGGATGACCTGGGGGTTCCTCTGGATTACGGTTTCCAGGTCGATCTGGCTGTGGCCCTTGAGGTCCGCCGCGATATTGGTTCCTCCAGCCCTGGTGATCAAGTCATTGATCAATGTCCCGCTTCCGGCGGTCCATATTGGATCGTGCCAGGTTACAAAAAAGGTCCGGTATTTCTCCCCGGATTCTGGCCCGGCAGTCCTGTCGGTGACCGCTTTAGTCCGGTCTTGCAGGCTGGCTAAGAGGGATTCGGCCGATTCCGTCTGTCCGGCTGCCCGGCCGATCATCCCGATATCCCCGAAGATCTCTTCCATAGTCGCCGGGTTGATAGCCAGTACAGTTATACCGAGTTTCTCCAGCGCCGGAATCACGTCGGCTTCATGAAGACTGTCAGCCAGTATAAGGTCGGGCTCCAGCGCTACTACTTTCTCGATATCTACATTGCTGAATTGGGAAACCTGGGGCTTGTCTTTGACTTCCGGAGGATAGTTGCAGTAGGTGGTCACTCCGATCAGCCGGTCCTCCAGTCCCAGGGCATAAACTATCTCGGTGTTGCTGGGTGAAAGGGAGATGATGCGCTGGGGGACATCTTTGATCTGTACATTCCTGCCCAGGTCATCGATTATATCTCCTTGAGGCGCGCTGGTCTGACACCCGGCCATGGCTGCTAGACTTAACATAATAATTACAAATAATAAGCGCCCTATTTTCATCCTGAATATCCTCGTTATTTTCAAGTATTATTCCTTTCGGAATTGTTACCTAAAAGAAAATCCCCCTCACAATAAAGCTGAGGGGGATTTAGCAATTGCCGGTTATATCCCGCCTCCTTTCCCGCGGAGGTATTCCTGGACTCAGCGTTCTGGCTTCCCCGGAATGACCGGGATTACAGCAGGCGGTACTGCGCCGGATTTTCACCGGCTTGCTATCTGAGTTCCCTGTTATTTTATTTGATTATTACAATACAACATCTCCGGCCAACTTGCAACTGGGTTTTGTTAAAGCATCAGGGTCTTTTTCTGTCTATACCGCCTTTTTCGATCATGGACATGTCGGCGGAAGCCGGTATCCTTATCCAGGTCTGGAAGATAAAAGACATCCATAAGCAGCTTGAAAAAAATCCCGAAATAGAACTCTGCTTCGCAGACCCCCAAAAATCAATGCAGGTCAGGGTAAGCGGCAGGGCGGAACTGGTCGAAGACCTGGCCCTCAAAAAGCAGGTTGTGGAGGACCGGCCTTTCATGAAGCCGATAGTAGAAACCAGGGGTTATGATGTGGTAGCCCTGTACCGGATAAAAGGCAAAGCTGCCGTCTGGACGTTTCAGGCCAACTTTGAGCCCAAAGCTTATATCGATCTCTAGATGGCCGGAGACTCTGAAAAATCCCCGAGGGGAGACCGGCCAACATGCTGGATTAAAAGAGATGGCCCGGTAAACTCATCAAGCGGCATCAGCCCCGGTCCGGAATTTGATAATGGCAATAATAATGAAAACTATTGCAAAGCCGGCCAGCGCCGCCATCTCCCAGACTACCGCACTTGCGTCCGCGCCGAAAAGCATCAGTTTGTTAAACCCGGTATTAGCCCAGCCGTGGGGTGTTATTTTGGCGATAAACTGCATCCACTGAGGCGTGATGAACAATGGCCACCAGCATCCACCCAAAGGCGCCAGGATTAGGGAAGTGATTATTCCGATCGAACCTGCGCTGCGCTCGGTCTTGGCCAGCGTAGCTAGCATCAGGCTGAAGGCCGCCGACATGACGACCATTAATATTGAGATGCCGACGACCGCCCACGATTCTGACCCGACGTCTACATTGAAAACCAGGATGCCCAAAGTCCAGAATATAGCTATTTGCACCAGCCCTCTCAGGACCCCTCCCAGGTAAATTCCACCCAGAATGGACTCCTTCCTGGTTGAACCGGCCAGTAAACGCTCCAGGGTATGGTTTCTGCGCTCTCTGACAATGGACTCTGCGGACAGAGCGGCAGCGAAGAAGACGAACATCACCAGGTATCCCGGGACGACATATGATGCCGGGTTCATCGGCTGGACCTCTCCCACATTTTCCGTCTGATAATTTATCAGGGATTGTCCTTCGGAGACTCCTTCCGGGTCCTGGAATATTTGCGCCAGGGCCTGTTGAATTTCTTCCTGACCGCCTCCACTCTGCAATTGTTGGTCGATAAGCAAAGCGATTACGGCGTTCATCTGGACGCGCTGGGCGCTGATACGGGAAATAATGCCCTGGGCCAGGCCATTCAGAGCCATGCGGGTATCCACAGATTCTGTACGAGCAACTATCTCCAGATTGGTGCCATAGCCCATCATCACCGCTTCAGTAAAATCAGCGGGAAAGGCCAGGAACCCGGCGGACCTTCCTGCGTTTACGTCTTCCAGGGCCTGATTATAGTCCCGGTCCCAGATGATCTTTGGATCGCCGGGGTTGAGCTGCGATTCATCCCGGGTCTCCAGGGACTGTATTATTTTCTGGCTGATGCCGTTGCTCTCCCGTGTGACCAGATGCAGTTCCAGGCGGTTATCTTCCACTCCAAAGTTCCCCAGCAGCAGGTTGAACATGGTGATCAACAGGATAGGGAAGAGAATGAAGAAAAGCAGCGCCATGCGGTCTGCCACGAATAGCCGCAGTTCTTTCAGGGCGATAAACCAGACGCGTCTCAAATCCATGGTTATTTACCTCCCTGTGTCGTCCGGAATAGAACGCGGCTGAGCGCCAGGCCGGCTACGGCCACTCCCATGAGCACGGCCAGGTTCATCCAGACATCCGCCAGGTTGCCGCCGTCCGCGATAATGGTATTGAAGGCATCATTGGCGTAGGTATTAATAGAAAACCGGCTGAGGGTGTGCAGCAGCGTGCCCTCGGGTATGGGGAAAAAGGTCCCGGATGTCATTACCATCGCCATGGTAACAAAGACCGCGATCCAGACAGCCTGGTTGTCCGTGCGGGATATAGATCCAATGATCATGCCGATAGCGCTGGCCGAAGCGGAAAAGACCAGGGCTACTATCAGCGCCTCCAGGAATGAAAGCGGTGTAAAGAACCGGAAGACCAGATAAGCCAGTGCCAATAATATCAGGGATTGCGCGAAGCCGCGTGTTGCGTAGGCCAGGAATTTTCCCATAAAAAGCTGACCTGCCCTGAGACGGGTGCTGAGCAGTCTTTCCAGTGTCCCCTTTCGCCGTTCCTCCACCAGCGCCTGTGCCGAGAGATTCACGGCAAATAGTACGAACATGGTCAGGATGCCCGGTAGAAACTGGTTGACCGGGTCCGGGCTGCTTCCTACCGTCGTATCGGTAATCGTTACCACCGGAGCGGAAGCCTCGCGGTCAATGAATTTCTGGACGGTCGTCTCGATGGTCTGTGGATCGATGTTCCTGTCAGCCAGGGTGTCCTTGACCCGTGTCTGTGTTTGTAGTTCCTGGCCTATTCTTTCAGCTTCCCCGCGTACCATGTTGGCGATTATTTGACCTGTCAGTCCGCCGTTGCCCCGCTGCCTGAAGACCAGAGTCGCGGGTTGACTGGCTGCCAGACTATCGGAAAACCCCCGGGGAATATATAAAATCATCTGTACATCCGATCGCGAAAGCTTGTTGTCCGCTTCTGCGGCGGAGATTGTCTCGATGGTCAGTCCTTCATATTCTTCCAGTCGCTGTATCAGGAGAGTGGAATACAGGGCGCCGTGGTCCTCATTCACCAGATAAGCCGTTCCGTTAAAACTGGAGCTTCCGCCGAAAGCCCCCACCATCAGGGCGAAGATAGCGATTGGGAGGAGCAGGGCGAAAGCCAGGTCTCCCCGGTCTGCAAAAAAACTGCGGACTTCTTTTAGCGCGATAAATAGAGATTTTTTCATGCTAGTCTCGCAGGCTCCGGCCGGTCAGCTTCAAGAAGACCGCTTCCAGAGTGGTATGTTCCGGGTCTCCGATCCGGCTTTTCAGGACCCGCGGCGTGTCCATCGCTATTATCTGGCCGCCGTCCATTATTGCGACCCTCCGGCACAGGCGATCGGCTTCCTCCATATAGTGAGTTGTATAAAGGATGGTCATGCCTCTTTTCTGCAATCCCTCGATGGTCTCATAAATGTTGTTGCGGGACTGAGGGTCGATCCCGACGGTCGGTTCATCCAGGAAAAGCATCTGAGGATGTCCCATCAGGGCTATCGCGAGATTCACCCGGCGCTTCATTCCACCGGAAAATTTATCCACCCGGCCTTTTTTTGCCCTCTCCGCAAGTCCCATCAGTTCCAGGTTTTCCAGCGCCTGATCACGTGCCTCAGCGCTGCTTAAGCCGGCCATGCGGCCGAAAAAGACCAGGTTATCGTAAGCCGACAAATCAGTGTAAAAGGCCAGTTCCTGAGGGCATATCCCGATCAGCCCTCTGACATCCTCCGCGTTATGCTTTATGGAGAAGCCGCCAATCATCACATCTCCTTGATCGGGAGAGATAACGGTGGACAGAATTCGGATGGTGGTTGTCTTGCCGGCCCCGTTTGGTCCCAGGAGGCCGAAGATTTCTCCCTTTTCAATGTAGAAGGATACGCCGTTGACGGCTTTATTATCATTGAAACTTTTGTGTAAATCTTTTGCGGTAAGAAACGCTTCCACCATCGCTGTGCGCCTCCTGAGAGCCTGCATATTTTTTCATCATGGCGGTCGCTTCTGGTGCCTGTAGCCGGGGAAACCCGGTCCCCCTGGCCCGGCCGAACAGCTAGCTATATGCCATATAGTCGAATTATAGCAGTTAGAATAAGTACAGGTAATCCGGCATCAGACGAGTTTTTACCTGGTCGAAAGAATAGAATACACCAAATTTTACCGGTCCCGGTCTGCTTTCCGCTTAGACTGGTTTTCATACCGGGAGCGTCTCGTTCTTTAGCTCAGCCAAATCTGATGTCTCACCTGTATTCATAATAATTTGATCGGCTGGTAGTATAAACTATACGTAACGCAATGAATACACGTTGGGTTCGGACCCGCCCTGATGCTCCGTGGGGGATTGAATTATGATTCAGCAGGTTGATCTAACGGAAGGCGGTATAAATCCCGGCGGCGCCGAAAAATAACGGCCGGTAAGCGACTTTTGTGAATCCGCTCTTTAAAAGCAGGACTTCAAGCTCGGCGGGTGAATAATACCGGGAAGAAGATTCGGCCAGATAGCGGTAAGCAGCCCTGTTCCCGGAAAGCCAGGCGCCAACCCTGTAAGCATACTGCCGCATATAAAAATGATTTAGCTCTCGTATCACCTTCTGCCTGGGCTGGCTGGATTCAGCGATGACGCACCGGCCGCCCGGTTTCAATACCCTTACGATTTCCGCCAAATGCGCTTTCGCCAGAGGATTTTTATAGGTCAGGTTGCGGAAAGCAAAAGATATCCCGATACAATCGAATTCAGCTTCAGGAAAAGGCATCTTTGCCGCGTCGCCCTGTGTAAACGAGATGTTCCTGCCATGCTCCAGGGCGGCCTTTTGACGGGCTATGTCGAGCATCGGCTGGCTGTAGTCAAACCCTTTGATAACCACGGGATAGTCTGCTGCCTTAGCGATGGTGATCGCCAGGGCGCCAGTGCCGCCGCCCAGGTCGAGAATATTTTGCGGGCGGGCGGACAGGCATTCCTCCGCTGCCTTCTTCCGCCACCCATTATCCATGCCCCAGGTTATGAGGCGGTTGATCAGGTCATACCGGGGAGGAATATCCGTAAACATGCTGTAGAGGGGCTTTGAGGGTATCATTTCATTGTGATTTGTAACCAAAGCATATCCTGCCGTATTTTTTCAGGTATCGATTTGTAAGCCTTCTAATTACGCTATGAATTTAGCTGCTATATATCCGATGGCGACCAGCGCCTGTGTGGCCAGGACTACCACCACGTTATTCCCCATCGCTGGTAGAATCTGGCCTATGTTATTTCCGAAAGACCCTCGTACTGCCTTTATTGCCAGAGGGATCGTCAGCAGGGCTATCAGGGTGTAGACCGGCATCAACCCTGTCAGTACCGCACCGATAATCCAGAGGTAAGTCAGGATTGTAAAAGAACTATAAACTACTGCCGCCCCTGTCTTTCCCATGGTAATAGGCAGGGTCTTTTTCATGGCTATTTTGTCCGCTTCGATATCCGGGAACTCATTAAGCAGGAGGAGGTTTAACACCAGGAAGCCCGGAGGGATTGCGGCTATGAGCGCCGGTAAAGAGTAATGCCCGGTCTGGATGAAGTAAGCCCCCAGGACCGGCAGGGTGCCCAGCCCCAGCCCCGGCGACCACTCGGGAAAATGGACTCTCAGTATTACCGGGGTATACAGGAGGATGCAAAAAGCCCCCAGGACGATGATGGGCAGGATTCCCCAACCCATCGTTACCGTGAAATACACCGCAATGGGTAAAGCCAGTATAAAGCAGGTTATTCCATACCAGAGTACCTGTTTTGGCTTGAGCTTACCCGAAGGCAGGATGCCGCTCCCGCCGCTGAATGGGGTTTTCAGCGTCTTTAAGTCCACTCCGCTCTTGTAATCAAAATAGTCGTTCAATACGTTGACGCTGATATGGCAGAGAAGCATCCCGATAAGCGCCAGGATGGCATGAATAATACTGACCGGGCCCTCATACCAGGCTACGACGGTGCCGAGAATAACCAGAATTATGGGTAATAGCAAATACTGCGGCCGGGCTTCTAATATCCAGGTTTTTAAACTGAATGCGTGCTTTCTCTTTTGTGCGGTGTATGTTATCGCCAACTGATGGTTCCTGCTTTAGAACAATAATTATGTAGATTCAGGGTTGATTATTACCTGATCCCCCGTTTTGGCCTGTAAAAGTGCGGCAGCACTGCCGTTAGGCACTGCGATCTCCAGGTAGCCGCTGCTGCCGAAGAGCGCCGCCGGCCCCTCTGAATCGGCATAATTCTCGGCCAGCCCCCGGACAACATAATCACTTACTACAATGGTAGCGGATTGGCCGGCCCCTGACAAGTCGCTTTCTTTAATATTGGTTATCAGGTTTCCGAAATGATCGATATGCAGGACCTGGCCGGCAATCATGCCATCCTGTTTAAGGGGGCGGAGTATGGGGAAGGCAGTTACTGTATCCACGCTGTCTCCCAGGCTGGAAGCCATCAGCCCCAGAGAAAGCCGCGCGGCTACCGGCGCAAATATATCCCGGCCGTGGAAGGTCCGGCTGACCGGTTTAAGCCAGTATTTCGATTGTGTGATCACGTAGGCCTGCATTTCCGGACCTGTCTTAACTCTTCGGCCGCCCGGTACCGGTTCGGGCGAAAAAGCATCGATGATGTAGCTGAAAACACCGTTGTCAGGTCCCACAAAATGAGCTTTGGGAGTCTTTAGTATAATAGGCCTGCGGTCTGTCCCCACACCCGGGTCCACCACTACCAGGTGCACTGTATAGGAAGGAAAATAGCTGTAGGCAGTATTGAGCGTGAAGGCCGCTTCCCGGATGTCCTGCGGCCGGATATCATGGCAGAGGTCAACGATGGTAGCCTCAGGATTGATGCTGTATATCACCCCCTTCATGGCTGCCACATAGCCGTCCGCTAATCCGAAATCGGTTGTCAGAGTGATGAATGTGCCCATTAATATTAAGTATAAGATTATTTGCTCCGGTTTCCTAGTGCATTTGTTCCCAATGTTGGTGTTCCCGGAGTAGAGTCAATTCATTATTCAAGTCCCTTGCGGATTTGGTTCGGAACATAGCTACATTCACCAGGACCACCCGGGCAGCACTTCGGCAACTTTTGATGCCGGTAGGGAGATGAAAAGCGATATCAGCTACTTCCCGTGCTCAACCGGGTCAAAAGGCGGTTCCGCTCCTTTTGGAGCAATAGAAAATCCTCTTTCTCCGGATTGGACTTTCCTGAAAAAGAGGATTTTATCAGCGCCTGTTGTAAGGCGGCTTAAAGGAGACCCATCGCCGGTCCCCGGCTTAACCGAGTCTGAGCGCCACCATAGAAATGATCACGAAAAGGACCGCCAGGATAATGGTAAGCTGGAACAGGGTCTTTTCGACGCCTCTCCGGGTGCGGTAAACCGTATCGGCCTGGCCGAAAATGCCTCCCAGTCCGCCTCCCTTGACCTGGAATAGAATGGAAAGTATTAAAGCCACCGCTACAATGATGATTGCGATACTAAAATAAACTGACATCCGCTATTTCCCCTCTATCTTTTTTACTAATAATTCCTGGACCAGATTGGCATTGGCGCGGCCTCTGGTTGCTTTCATCACCTGGCCTACCATGAACTTGACGGCCTGGGTTTTTCCGGCCTTGTAATCTGCCACTGGCTGTGGATTCGCCGCAATGACCTTTTCAACCTCGGTTTCGATTTCACTGGTATCGGTAATCTGGCTTAACCCCTGCTGCTTGATAATATCATCGGCTTTTTGGCCGGTATTGAACATCTGCTCAAAGACTGTTTTGGCGCTCGTACCGCTGATTTCACCTTTTTGCACCCGGTCAACCAGACGGCATAACTCCCCCGGCTTGACCCGTGTGTTATTTATATCGGTATTGGTGGCGTTTAACAGCCGGGTGAATTCGCCGATCAGCCAGTTGCTTACAGCTTTGGCTTTTGCCGGTGAGTCGTCACCCTGCATCAGGCAGCTTTCATAATATTCCGCCATGGCTTTAGACTCGGTCAGCAGGTTTGCATCATATAAAGGCAGTCCGTAATGGGATATAAACCGGTCGCGCCGGGCTTCCGGCAGCTCCGGCAGCTCTGCTCTCACTTTATCAACCCATAGCTGTTCGATACAGAGAGGAGGCAGGTCCGGCTCCGGAAAATACCGGTAATCGTGGGCATATTCCTTGCTTCTCTGCGAAACAGTCTTTCCTTCCTCCTCCACCCAGCCCCGGGTCTCCTGGACCGGTTTTTTACCCTGTTCGGCCAGCAGGACCTGCCGTTTGGCTTCATATTCCATCGCCCGGTAAACGGCGCGGAAGCTGTTCATATTCTTAACTTCCACCTTGGGTCCGAACTCCTTTGAATTGACCGGGCGAATGCTGATATTAGCATCGCAGCGAAAGCTGCCTTCTTCCATGTTGCCGGTGGATACCCCCAGGTACTGGAGGATGCTGCGCAGCTTAATCAGGTACTGCCGGGCTTCTTCCGGGGAACGCAGGTCAGGCTCTCCCACAATTTCCATCAAGGGTGTTCCGGCGCGATTGACGTCCACCAGGCTGTAGCCTCCTCCTATCTCCGCATTGCGGTGGATCATTTTGGCGACATCCTCTTCCAGGTGAACGCGGGTAATGCCTACCTTCTTTTTTATGCCGTCCGCTTCGATGTTAAGCCAGCCTTTTATACCGATGGGCGCGTCATATTGCGATATCTGGTAGCCTTTCATCAGGTCCGGGTAAGGGTAGTTTTTCCGGTCGAACTTGGAATACTTTGAAATCGAGCAATTTAAAGCCAGAGCGGTCATGATAACGAACTCAATAGCCCGCTGGTTAAGCGTGGGCAGTACTCCGGGCATACCCAGGCAAATCGGGCACACGTGAGTATTCGGCGGTGCGCTGGCGTAGTCCGCGCTGCACCGGCAGTACATCTTGCTTTTAGTCAGTAGCTGGGCATGGACTTCCAGCCCGATAATTGTTTCGTATTCCATAGTTACACTTGAACAAACAACTTTTTAGTATAGCAATAATCCGGGTGACTGACAAGGAAGAGTGGAAGCGCCGGGACATTTACCTGCCTTGTTCACACCCCTTTCTCGGAAATGAGACTCCGGGCTTTTTGCAGAAGCTGCTTCTCGTCTTTGAAGGTGATTTTTTCCAGCGCCTCCTCAAAAGGAAGCCATTCATAGCCGGTATGCTCGAAAGACAGCTTGATATCCTTGCTGCTCGTCCTGGGCAGTAAGAAAGTGACGGTCTTAAATACTCTTCCTTTCTTGTTATGGTAAAAGTAATGGGTCTGTTCTTTGAATCCATCAAGAAATTCCAGGTTCGTGAGCCCGGTCTCTTCCCGGATTTCCCTTCCGGCAGTCTCTTCGATGGTTTCCCGGTTTTCAATATGGCCTTTGGGATAACCCCAGTGGCCTTCCTCATAATGTAAAATGAGATAGAATATTTTACCGTTTTCTTCCCTGAATACGATTGCTCCGGCGGAATGTTCGGTGATCATTTTGCCCTAGCCCCCATCCCCGCCGGTCTCGCGGAGACGCCAACGCAGAATATCCCGGAAACCGGTAAAGGGGTTAAAGTTCGTCTTATCATCAAAAACATCCGAATTTTCCGCCCGCTTTAAAAAGCCGACGATGGCGTAGGTGGCCGGGGTAAGGATGACCTCAAGACAGACTTTGAATATGTAGTTGGATATGATGAGCGCCGTAAGGATGCTTCCGGAATATATGCCGGCAAAGGCGATCAGGACAAAAAAGACGGTGTCTATTCCTTCACCGACCAGCGTTGAGCTGATAGTCCGGGTAAAGAGCCAGCGCCCC
>JAQULX010000006.1 GCA_028718465.1 Dehalococcoidales bacterium
ATTTCGATGTAAATTCTGCGGGGAGATCAAACCATTTGAAGAGCTGGTAGTAATACGCCAGTATTTTCCTCAAATAACTTCCTGCAAGACCTGCTCCAGGGGTACCCGGGACTCTGAGCAGGTCCCATCTGAATAGGAATAACAATATCATGTAAACTGATATATCAGATGAGGGTTTCAGATGCCGGAAGAATTGGGTAAAATTGAAAAGCCTCCGGTCGAGGAATTTAAAGAGGGAAGAAAAATTTATTTCGTCCCTCTGGTACTGTCCAGCCCGGGCATGCCTCCGGAGTTCACGGAAAAGCTGGGCCGCTATTGGGAGCAGGTAGATTCCCAGATTGCCAATCTGGAATCGAAGCTCGGGCCGGTGAGCCGCCTTTATCACGAACTGGTCCCGGAGACCGGCCAGGAAGGGCTTGATACAATTCAAAAAGTAAACCCCGGCGGTCTGCCGGTGTTCCAGAGCCGCGTTGATCGGAATGCTGTTTTAGAGGCCCTCGAGGACAACGACCTCTTGAACGAGATAATGGACTGGACCCGCTGCCTTTCACTCGGTTTGCAAAGCCAGAAAGTTTTTTCTACTGTTTACGGCCTTTATACGGAAGCCAATAACAAGAGAAATGAGTCCATCTCCCGGAAGATAAATGAAACCCTGAAAGAAAATGAGTCCTGCATAGTGATAATGGGTGAAGGGCACCATGTTAAGTTCCCTTCCGATATCAATATATTTTATATTGCCCCGCCGGCCCTGGATGAGTTGAAACGCTGGATGAGAGACTATGAAGGCCAGGCGGAGAAAAAAGCCACGCAGGAAACCGAACAGCCGGAAGAGAAGACCTCCCAAACGGAAGATCAGCCACCTTTATCCGCCAGGTAGCGGCGGCTTGGGTCAGCCGGCGCCGGCAAGGGACAGCTAGCGTACCTTCAGGTTCTTGACAGCCACAACGGCCGGATATACAATATTGGGGCTCAGTAAACAGTGTTGAGCAAGGAGTAATAGAAAATTCTCTAATAAACCCAATACCGGTCTCTTATTGGGTCCGTTATTTGAGATGTCCTTAAACACATGGCCGTAACCTTAACAGTATTCGTACTCTCGATTGGCCTCGTAATGCTGCGGCCCCGCCCATTTAGCGAAGCTTCCGCCTCCATCCTGGGCGCTGCGGTGTTAATCCTTCTAGGGGTAATATCGCCCATCCAGACATGGGAAGTCTTCCAGGACAATGCGAACGTTATCCTCTTCTTTCTGGGGCTGATGATTACCAGTGTCATCGCCGAGCAGGCCGGATTTTTTGAATGGTGCGCTTTTAAAGCCGTAAAGCTGGCGCACGGACAGGGTACTCTTCTGCTGGGCATCGTCTTCGGTCTGGGGACTTTGACTACCGCCTTTTTCTCTAATGATGCTACAGCCCTGATATTAACTCCACTTGTCTTTGCCCTGGTAACCAGGCTCAAACTCAATGTCCTGCCCTACGTCTTCGCCTGCGCTTTTATCGCCAATACCGCCTCGATGCTGCTTCCGATCTCCAATCCGGTCAACCTTCTCGCGGTAGGGCGGTTCGATCTTGCCCTGGGAGAATATTTGAAGTACCTGTTAGTGCCCTCCATTCTGGTAATCACCGCCAATATCCTTCTTTTCCGGATTATCTTTCACAGGGATATCTCTGCCGTCTCTTCCGAAGTCTCCATATCCGAGTCGGTTAAAATCGACCGTTTTTTCCTGTGCGTGTGTGCGGGATTGGCCCTGACAGCCACAGGTTATATATTGGTTTCCATTTTCGGTCTGCCTCTGGCATATCCTGCAATAGGCGGAGCCATTATCCTGCTGACCTGCGGGCTTATTTTCCGGCGTATCGATATCCACAGGGTAACCGGCGGCATCTCCTGGTCCATCTTCGTTTTTATCTTCGCCATGGCATTACTGGTTAAAGGACTGGAAAATTCCGGGGTGATCCAGGCCCTGGCTGAAGGTCTGGCCGGCCTGGCTTCTCTCGGCACTTTCCCATCTCTCCTAGCGGTTACACTAGGAACGGCCTGCGGTTCCAATCTTATTAATAACTGGCCTATGATGATGGTCTCGGTTTCCAGCCTGGACAGCCTGGCCGCTTCGACCGCCGGATTCGACCGGGCGCTGGTATACGGCGCCATAATGGGGGCCGACCTGGGACCGAATATTGCCATTCTGGGTTCGCTTTCCTCCATGCTCTGGCTGATACTCTTAAGGCAGCGCGGTTTGATTATCCGCCCTTTGCAATTTTTGAAGCTGGGCTTGATAGTTACTCCGCCAATGCTTATTATAGGAGTAATTGGTCTTTACGCTTGCTCCCGTTTCTGGGGCTAAAAACAGGTTAAAATAAGGACAGGATATTGTTGATGGATAGAGCCAGATTAGCCCGCGAGATATATGAGGTATCACACATCACAGGCACATTTAAGTTGCGTTCCGGCCAGATTTCCAACCAGTACTTTGACAAGTATTTGTTCGAAGCCCGGCCCGACCTGCTCTCGGAAATTGCCGACCATATGGTCAAACTTATCCCCGCCGGCACTGAAGTTTTGGCCGGGCTCGAGATGGGCGGCATTCCCATTGCGGCCGCTTTATCAATGAAGACGGGACTGCCAGCGGCTTTCGTCAGGAAGAAAGCCAAGGATTACGGCACCTGTAAACTGGCTGAAGGGGCCGAAGTAAAAAACAGAGAAGTCTGCATCATTGAGGATGTGGTGACCACCGGAGGTCAGATTATCCTGAGCGCTAATGAACTGAGAAATCTGGGGGCGCGGGTGAAACATGTTATGTGCGTTATTCAGCGCAGCGCCAACAGCCGGGAGACCCTGGCAAAGGAAGGCCTGGACCTGGTACCGTTATTTACTATGGAAGAATTGGAACCCCGTTCGAATGGATAGATTATCAAATATTAAAGTCATCAGCATCGATTTCTTTCGCACCCTGATTAATATCCCGCCGGGCTCTGATATAATCTGGGAGACCTATCTCAAAGACCGCTTCCCGGATGAACAGTCCCTGAGATACCGGGAGAGAGCGGAAGATATCCTCTCCCTGAAATGGAATGCCGCCGGAACGGATTTTCATCATTTCAAGAGCGTAAGAAAGGTGCTGGAGGAGACTATTTCCGATCTGTTCAATGAAATCGGTTTCCATTACGACCCGCTGGATGTCACCGATTTCCTGATGAACCAGCACAAGCGACGCCGTTTATACGACGACGCGAGACCTTTCCTGGAAAATGCCGGGAGAAAGTACCCCATCTGTCTGGCTTCCGACGGCGACCTGGAGATGCTTGATAATCTCAGTGAAGTATATACCTTCGACCACGTCTTCGCTTCTGAGACCCTGCGGACCTACAAGATCAATCCGCAGTTCTTCTCTCACGTCGCCAATCACTATCAGGTAGAACCGGCTGATATCCTGCACATCGGAGATTCGGAATCAGACATCGTAGGCCCCAAACAATACGGCGTAATGACATGCTGGCTAAACCGTAAACATAAACCATGGCAACACCCGGTGCATCCTGATTTTGAGGTCTCCTCTCTGTTGAACGTAATGGATATCCTGAGCTGAAGACGGCTACAGCCACTCCATGATCTTGTACATGTTCTCGTAAGCCTGTCCGAAATTGGCACTGCCAGCCGCATACTTCTCTTTCAGAGCGGTCATGCTGCTTACGAAACCCTGTTTGTCACCGTTTTTGACCATTTCCAACCATCTGGCTGCATTCTTCTGAAACTGTTCTTCCACTTCCCTTACGCGAGGTAAACGCATCTGAAGGGTGGCATACAGCTCGGGGTCTTCAGAGACCACGCTCTCCACCAGGGTAGTTAACACGCGGTAGGTGCTGCCGCCGATTTCTTTCATCTGCTGTAAATTACCGGCTTCGATCAGGGTATCCGCCGCTACAATGGAGATGAAATGCGCCAGGCCCAGCACCACCGACATCATCTCGTCGTGTTGCCGGGGCGTCATCAAGGTTACCCGGGCCCCCCTCTCCTGCAAAAAGGACAGCGCTTTCTGCGCCAGCCGGTTTTCTTCCTCGCTAGTCGGCGTTATGACGAGATTTTGACTGGACAGGGCTTTAGCCCCCGGACCGAACAGCGGGTGAGTCCCTAACACTGTGGCTTTATCAAGATAACGGTGCATCGTCTCGACCGGGAATTCTTTTACAGAAGTGATATCGATTACAATCTGACCCTTCCTCACGTGAGGAGCGACCTCTTTCACCACTTCTTCAAAGGCATCGATATTAACCGCCAGAAGGATAATATCGGCTTCCCCTGCCGTTCCCGCGCTGCTTGCCGTCCTGACTTTCAGTTCGTTTTCCAGCGAGACCAGACCGGACCGGTCTTTATCGCTGACAATTACATCATAGCCTTCTTGCAGGAGAAACCGGGCGAACCATCTTCCCATTTTCCCGGCCCCTCCGATAATGCCTGTTTTCAATAATGCCTCCCCTGGATTATTGTTTAATATTTTTCCTTACTTCAGCCTGGGATACGACCCCAGATTTTTCAGAAAAATGGTCGAATTCTCCAGACTCTGCAAAGCAGCCTTGACGGACTCATCCTCATGATGCCCTTCGAAATCAACATAGAAGTTATACTCCCAGGGCTTCTGGCGGGTAGGTCGCGATTCGATACGGGTAAGATTTATTTTCCGGTTTGCCAGTTCTTTCAGGGCGTCATACAGTGCTCCAGGATGGTGCTTGACGGTAAAGACTATTGAAGTCTTATCGCAGCCCGAAGGAGGGGCGTCCTGACTTGAGAGTATATAGAACCGCGTATAGTTATGGGGGTTGTCCTCGATTCCCTTGACCAGAATCTTCATCCCGTATATCTCCGCCGCCCGGGCACTGGCAATGGCTGCTTTATCCGGCGCTCCGCTCTCTTTGACAAGCTTGACGCTGCCGGCCGTGTCATAGGTGGATGTCTGCTTCCATCCCATCTTTCTCAAGAAAGCCTTGCACTGTCCCAGCGCCTGGGGATGCGAATAAACTTCTTTGATGGAATCGATCTGCGCGGACGGCTGTCCGATCAGGTTGTGGACTATTCTGATCTGGTTCTCACCGGTCACTTTTAAACCGGAGTCAAGCAGAAGATCGTAGGTCCGGGGGACGCTCCCTTCCAGGGAGTTTTCCACCGGTACCAGTCCGAATTGCACCTCATCCGCCTCTACGGCCTGGAAGACGTCCTCAAAACTCTCGCAGGGCCTCAAACGAGCGCCCGCACCGAAATATTGATAAGCCGCTTCCTCGCTGTAAGCCCCCAGCTCTCCCTGAAAAGCCACAGTGACGCCCTGGACCTCTTTGCTGGCAAATAGCAGCCGCTGGTAAATTTTTTCTATCACTTCGGGGTCCAGTCTCTCGGATTCGGCCATATCCCTGACCCTTTCCAGCACCTTTTGTTCCCGCGACTTATCTTCAATCGGCTTTCCGATTTCACGCTTTTCTTTGCCGATGGAGCGGGTTACCTCCATTCTCGCGGCAATCAGCTTGACGATACGGGTATCCAGTTCATCGATTTGTTTTCTTAAATCATCCAGGCTCATTTTAATATCCTCTCGATCAGTCCCGCCCGAAGCGCCAGGTCGCACAGCGTTACCGCCATCATGGACTCAACCACGATTACCGCCCTGGGAACCAGACATGCATCGTGCCTGCCCGAGATGAGTATCTCTTTGTTTTCCATGGTCTTCATATCCACGGTCTTTTGCGGCTGAGAGATCGAGGGCACAGGCTTCACCGCCGCCCGGACTACGAGCGGCATCCCGCTGCTGATCCCTCCCAGCGCCCCTCCGGCGTTATTGGTCCCCATCACCACATGGTTACCTTGATATACTATCGGATCGTTATTCTGTGATCCCCGTTTTTCCGCTGCTGAGAATCCTGCCCCGAACTCAATCCCTTTTACGGCCGGTATCGCCAGAAACGCCTTCGCTATCTCCCCCTCCAGGGTGTCGAAATAAGGCTCTCCCAACCCTACCGGCAGATTCAGTGCCAGTCCTTCGATCACACCGCCAAGGCTGTCCCTGTCTTTGCCGACCTGCTCGATCAGCTCCAGCATAACCTTCTCAGCCTGCGGGTCTGCGCACCGCAGAGGACTGCGGTAGACATTCTGTCTTATGGCGTTCGCGTCGACGGCGGCAGCCCTGACGCTGCCTATCCGAACGGTGTGCGCCAACACCTCGATGCCCTTAGTTTTGAGCACCTTTTTGGCAATTGCCCCGGCCATCACGAGTCCAACCGTTACTCTGCCGGAAAACCTGCCCCCGCCGCGGTAATCATTCAGTCCGCCGTATTTCATGAACGCCGTATAGTCCGCATGGCCCGGGCGAGGAAGGAACCGCGTCTTTTCATATTCGGTGGAGACGGTATCATTGTTCCGTACCAGCAGAGCGACCGGAGCCCCGGTAGAGTGCCCCTCGAAAATCCCCGAGAGTATCTCCACCCGGTCTTCTTCCAGCCTGGCGGTCTGTCCCGCGCCGGCCACCGGCTTTCTCTTGTCCACTTCACTCTGGATGTCTTCTTCCCTGATCGGCAGCCCGGCAGGGCAGCCTTCAACTACAACACCCACGCCGGGGCCATGGCTTTCTCCAAAGCTGGTGATGCGAAAAATTTTACCGAAGCTATCGCTCATCCGTTTTCACCCCCAGATTTTGCAGGACTTTCCAGTATTCAGGATAGGTTTTCGCCACACATTCGGCGCCTTCGATGATAATTCCACTTGCCGCCCCCAGAAGGCTGAAGGCCATGGCGATGCGGTGGTCGTCACAGGAATCTATTACCGCCCTTCGCGGCTTTCCTCCGGTTACCGTTAGTTTATCCGCTTCCTCAGCGGCCTGTATCCCGGCCCTCTCCAGCCCTTTCATGACGGCCAGTATCCGGTTGGACTCCTTTAAACGAGCCCGCTGGATACCGCTAAACTCGCTGGTACCTTCGGCCAGAGCCGCCAGCGCCGCCATAGTCGGCAGAAGGTCGATGCAGTCATTCAAATCAGCCTTGATAGCTTTCAAGCAGCCTCTCTTAACAATCACAGCATCCGGGTATACCGCCACTGATGCGCCCATTTCCCTCAGAAGGTCGATGATTCTCCGGTCTCCCTGCAAACTGACGGTATTGAGGTTGTCCACTTGCACCTCTCCAGCTACCGCTCCCAGACTCAATAAATATGATGCCGAAGACCAATCGCCTTCTACCCGGTAGACTGCCGGATAGTAGGGCTGAGGGAACGACTGATATTCCGTCAGATCGTCCGAATACTTTATCTGAATGCCAAAATGGTTCAGGCATTCCAGTGTCATTAAAACATACGGCCTGGAATCCAGAGGCGTAGTCAAACGTATTCCTGCCGGTCTATCCGCCAGGGGAGCCGCCAGCAGCAGGGCTGAAACATACTGGGAGCTGATATCTCCCGGCAGTTCGGTCAGCCCGCCGCCGATATGGCCTCCTTTGACAATGACCGGCGGGAAATCGCCGAGGCAGGAGATATCCACTTCCCATTTTCTCAGGGCTTCCACCAGTATTTTCACCGGACGCTTTGCCAGGGAAGGCCCCGCGGTCAGCCGGATTTGCCCGGGCACTAAGGCCCCGATCGCGCTCATGAATCGCAGGGTAGCCGCGGAATTGCCGCAAAACAGGTCCTCTTGCGGGGCCCGGAACCTGCCTCCTTTTACCTGCCAGCAATCTCCGTCCGGGCTTATCCGTACTCCGATTTTCCTCAATACACCCTGTGCAGCATCTGTATCATCCGAGCTCAGCGGCTGCTGTATTTCACTCGTCCCGCCGGCTAAAGCCGCACACATCAGTGCCCGGATAGTATAGCTTTTCGAGGACGGAGCCCGGGCAGTTCCCCTTACCTCACTCTTATGAATAGAATTCTGCATTTTTCCGTAACTCGTCTGCTATCCTGTCTGCCACCGATTCTAACGCCAGGCCGGAAGTATCGACTTCTATATCAGCCGCTCTTTCGAAAAAGGGCTGTCGGAAGCGCATCAAAGACCGGATTTCCGATTTCCTGACATTCCCTTTCAGTACCGGGCGGCCTTTGCTATGGCCAGCGATTCGTTTAAAAATATCAGCCGGCGAGGCGGTCAACCACACTATCACAGCATCCTGCTTCAAACGGTCGATATTGATCCGGTTGAGGACTACTCCTCCGCCGCAATCGATAACCTGGTTTTTCTCGCAGGCTATTGTCTTGATCGCCTCGATCTCCCTCTCGCGAAAGCCGATCTCGCCTTCCTCGTTAAAAATCTGCGGGATAGTCTTGCCGGCTTCTCCGGCAATCCGGGAATCGACCTCGACATATTTCTTCTTCAGGCGCTCTGCCAGGATTATTCCTACGGCGCTCTTTCCTGCGCCCATAAAACCTATCAGAGCGATATTAGTCTTCATTTATACTCAAAGCCCTTATTACAGCTTTCCTCATCGTTTTTACCGGCGCTTTATGGCCAGTCCAGAGCTCAAAGGCCACTGCGCCCTGCCAGACCAGCATCTCGACGCCTCCGATGGTCAGGGCGCCCCGCTTCTCCGCTTCTTTCAGTAACCTGGTCCTGTAGGGATTATAGACGATATCGAAGACCATCAATCCGGGTTTTAATAACCCGGCCGGGACCGGGGTTTCCTCCGTTCCTGGATACATGCCCAGGCTGGTGGTATTAACAAGTATTTCAGCCCGGTCCAGCGCGTTTTTTAAATTTTTCCGGTTCAATTCCAGTGCCTCGACCTCACGGCGAAAAAGGGAAGACAGTCTTCCGGCCAAATCCTGGGCCGGACCCGGGCGGCGGTTGATAATCGTGAGATGGGTCCCTTTATCAGCCAGAATAAAAGATATTCCCCGGGCGGCGCCGCCTGCCCCCAGGATAACAATATTTTTCCCCTCAGGACTTTCACCCTGTTCCAGCAAGGCCCGTAAAAAACCGGGCGCGTCGGTATTGTAGCCCTTTAACCAGCCGTCGGTATTGACAATGGTATTCACCGCCCCGATGTTTTCCGCCAGTGTGTCCAGTTCATCCAGGAAAGGCATCACGGATACCTTATGAGGTATGGTTATATTTATTCCCCGTATCTGCATCGCTCTCAAGCCCTGAACGGCCGGGCGCAGGTCTTCTTCTCTTACCCGGAACGGCACATAGATATAGTCCAGCCCCAGCTTATGAAAGGCGGCGTTATGCATCGCCGGCGAGATGGTATGCTCCACCGGATCGCCTAATATTCCGCAGACCTGTGTTCTACCTGATATTTTGATTTCCTCATTCATCATGTTATCCCCGCCGGTTATGTTCAACCGGCGCCTACCAGGTCCAGCCTCCATTTACCATTAGCGGACATCTCTCATTTTCCTGATATAGTCATATAGCTCATTCAATTCGGCGGCAGGGACCTGTCCCGGGGCCGACTCCTGTCCGGCCGCCATAGAGGCATACGTAAAATAGCCTCCGGCCAGAGGAGAAAGAATCCGGCTGATTGCACCCATCTCTCCCATGGCAAAAGCGACTATCTTTTTTTCCGGAAAATGGCTTATTAATTTCAGCATTTTCAGATTGTCTTCAAAATCGTTGGCAGTTGTCACGACTTTGCATATATCGGCGCCGGATTTAATCTGGCCCTCCACTATCTGCGCCAGGGTGATATTGGAGGGTGTCTCAACCATGTCATGATAAGACAGCATGCATTCAGCCCTGGACTTGATCAATGGGACTATATCAGCCAGATTTTCCGTCCTGTATTCGAGGTCTACGATGCAGGCTCCGGCTTCGGCTGCCCAGAGCAGTTCTTCGATCCTCCTCACTTCGCCTGAATCAGCCTTGCCGCCCTCATCCCGGATGCGGTTGCAGGCTATCCAGGGTTTTTTCAGGTCCTTCACCATCTCCGTCCAACCGGGGCCCACCAGGTCAATCCTCACTTCAAACAGACTGACGTCCGGCTCGATCGCTTTTATGGCCTGCAAATCATTTTTTACAATGGTGACGCAAATCCTGGGCTTCTTCATTTAATTCCTCAAGCACCCATTCCACCAGGTCGGTGCTTACCTCGTCATTGATTTCGACTTTACCTATAGATCGGGGAAGAATGAACCTGATTTTTCCCCCTATCTTCTTTTTATCATGTTTCATCGCCTGCGCAATAGTCTCGCTGCTCAGGCCTCTGATACTCACCGTCAGACCGGCTCCGGCCAGGACTGATTTTAGCCTTTCCAAATCGGGCCGGGGAAAAATCCCCATCCTCTCGGCAATCATCCCCGCTGCGGTCATCCCGACAGCGACGGCATTACCGTGCCCGATGCGGAAATCTGAGGCTGTCTCAATACCATGCCCCACGGTGTGTCCGAAATTCAGGATATTGCGTAATCCCTGGTCTCTCTCATCCTTTTCCACTATACCAGCCTTGATGCCGGCGCAGCGGTAGATTATCTCTTCCAGCGGTCCCGGCTCCAACGACTTGATCTTGTCCAGGTTATCTTCTATCATCTGGAAAAGCTGCCGGTCGCGGATTACGCCGTATTTGATCACCTCGGCCAGTCCGTTGACAATCTCTTTTTCCGGCAGTGTTTTCAGGGTAGAGATATCCGCCGTTACCAGTACCGGTTGATAAAAGGCTCCGATATTATTTTTCAAGCGGCCGTGATTGACCGCCGTCTTGCCTCCGATACTGCTGTCTACCTGTGCCAGGAGCGTGGTCGGCGCCTGGACCAAAGGGACCCCGCGCATATAGGTCGCCGCCACGAATCCGGCCAGGTCCCCGATCACCCCGCCCCCCAGCGCCACCACCGGGGTATTCCTTTCTGCCTGAATTTCGCTCAGCCGGGTGTAAAGTCTTCCCGCTTCATCGAGCGATTTATACTCTTCGCCGTCAGGGACTTCCAGGGTTTCCGGATCAAAGCCGGTATCCTGCAAGGAGCTTCTCAACTGCTCCCCGTATAATGCCTTCACAGTAGGGCTGGTAATAATTACCGCTTTTCCCACCAGCCCCCGCTCCCGCATTTGACGTCCTATCTGGCCGAGCAGATTGCTGCCGATCCGGATTTCGTAGCTGTTATTGGCCAGGGCGACCTGAATCTTTTTCATGGTCCCGCCTTGATGTTAATTAATAGCCTGCGCTATCATATTATGTATATTATTACAGGCTTTGATTACCTTTTCCAGGTCCCGGGGTGTAATCATCTGTGACGCATCTACCAGGGCTTCTCTGGGGTTGCTATGCACCTCGATCATTAATCCCATGGCTCCCGCGGCGATGGCAGCACAGCTCATATTAAAGATCAGGTCGTCTCGTCCCATCGCATGGCTGGGATCTACTATAATCGGTAGATAAGTCTCTTTTCTGATGGCCGGCACGGCCCCCAGATCAAGGTTGTAGCGGGTATAGTTTTTTCCTTTGCCGATAGGGATGATGCCTCTTTCACAGAGGATTATATTCTTATTGCTCTCGGCGGCAATGTATTCTGCAAAGGACAGGAATTCCTCGATGCCGGCGCCAAAATGCCTTTTGAAAAGGACCGGCTTCTTTTTCTTGCCGACCGCCGTTAACAGGTCCTGATCATACATATTCCTGGCGCCGATTTGCAGTATATCGGCGTATTCGGAGATAAGCTCAACCTGGTTTTCTCCTCTTACCTCAGTGACCACCGGCATATCGAACTCTTCACCGGCTTCATGCAGCCACTTTAAGGCTTCCTCAGCCTGTTTCCAATTATTTGCTCCCAGCCCCTGAAAAGAATGTACCGAACTGCGAGGTTTGAAGATGCCTCCCCTGAGAATATGGGCGCCCACTTTTTTAACGCCTTCGGCGATTTCAAATAACTGGTCACGGCTTTCCACCGCACAAGGCCCGGCGATATATACCGGCTTTCCTCCTCCAATGACTACCTTGCCGACCTTTATTACCTTATCTTCAGTCGGTCCTCTGAAAAATCGGGTGTACTCACGGCTGATCAATTTATACGGAGTCTCGACAGGGATCGCTTCCTTTACTCCTGGAAGCGCAGCCAGATGAGTAAAAGAAACTTTCCTTTCATCCCCCACCAGACCGATAATGGTCTTATAATCGCCTTTTGAGACATCTGCTTTCAGACCTCTCTTTTGTATTTCCCGGATCACCTGGTCAACTTGTGCCTGGGTGGCATCGGTCTTCATAATAATCATAGTTCACCTCTGAAATTTTTCAAACAAAAAGCCCTCCGCTTGGGAGGGCTTTCCGGTCATACCTTTATTCAGCTATTTTCTTACAAGATTGCTCCCAAGCACGCTTCTGTGCTTCTAAAGTAGTAATACCAGTAATAATTGGGAGCTATTCTTATCGACATATTATGTAACTCTTGAAATCCAGCTTATCATTAATCAATCTGATTTGTCAAATTCAATAGATACCGTGTACGGTCCGGTTCCAGCTTTCCCAGCCTAGAACTCGGAGGAAGGGAGCTCGTCACGGTCCAGACCGATCTCCTTGCGGGCTTTCTCCAGCAGCCTTTGAAGATAGCTACGGAATGCATCCTTCTCTTCTTCATTCAGGCTGTTCATGATCCGGTGAATCGGCCCTCTTTTAGTGGACAGGTCGTATGTCTTTTTTCCTTTTTCAGTCATGACTACCCGCACTAAATTCTTACGGTCCAGGTCTTTTACCTTCTTTACCAGGCCTCTCCTGGCCATCCTGTCTACCAGCGCCGAAACGGTATGGGGCTGGCGTATGATATGCCGGGAAATCGCTGCCGGAGTCGCTTTATTGCCCAGAGCCTGTACAACAAACAATAGACCTACCTGCTCCGGTGATACTCCGTATCTTTGCAGTTCCTTTTCTCTGGCTCTAAAGACCGCATATCGCGTGTGAGTCAGAAGTAACCACAGATCCTGGTCTTCATCTGAATAAGAATAATACCTGGCTGCTTCATCGTATTGCATATTAAACCACTTCCTTCATTTTTAATATTTATGGAAACTGCATAGTACGTATTCCATATTGAGTATATTATAACATTCAACCGGAGAAATATCCACATAAGATTGAAATCTCACGACGATTGGATAGGGATTCAGGGTTATTTCATTTTATAATGAAACATTACCCCCCCCGCACGGACGCTTCGTCGCTACGCTCCTCCAGCATGACACCTTTCTGGATACCAGCGAGAGCTGGCATGGATTTGAAATAATGAAAAGACCCTTGATAGAGTTTTAAAAAAGTTACCTTTTCCCTCGATTAATATATAATGAATAGATATTGAGAAAAAGGAGTCGCCGGTGAAAAATAATGAAAAAGGGACGACCGAACATCAATTCTCTGATGAAGACAGGACGAAGCTCGGTGAAGAAATCTTAAAAATACTGGGAGAGCGTGCCCCCAATCCCAGTGAAGCTTTTGTCATGTTACAGCAGATAAGTGTGTTCCTCTGGGACCAGTATAAAATCGACTGGCACAACCAACCCGGGTATGTTGTGTCCGAAGACCGGAAACAGCGTTATCTGGACTATTTGTCGTCTTTAATTGATGCCAAGCTGGCTGAAAAGCCCGCCGGCTGAAAAAACATTACTTAATTTGTTCAGTTGGAGTCCAGGTCTGATCCCCCGCCTCCAGGTGTTGCGGGCACCCAGAGGGATCTCGCCGCCCGGTGTTCGCCAGCCGCGAAGTCCGGGGAGGCATTCTAGCTTCAGGATGACAATACTCAGGCTGTCATTCTGGGGCATTTTCTGCTCTTTCCTTTTTGTTTAGCGCCGGAAAGCCGGTAAACAAGAATTTCATTTGCCAACCGGGATTGATAATCATTGATCCTATATGTGTTTGACATGGTGTAGATTCTATGTTAATTTTTAATTGATTTGTGACATGGATCACACTCCCTTTTACAATAGTTCGGCTTTACCGGATAATATATGCCTGATGACGAATAATGTTCGTTTAACCCTCCAACAGTAGCATATACAGTATACGGTTAAGAGAAGAGGAAAAAGAGGAGGTCATTACCGCGTGGATACTGTCATTATTCAAGCTCCCGTCTGCGGGGAAAGTCCCCCGGTCTTCCACCCCTGTATATATTCGGAATCTGCTAATCTTCAGATACTTGATTTTCAATATTCAGCGATATTATTAAACAGGTAGGACAGGTGAATGAGTAACAAACAAGAAATCAAATCTGCTTTGCTTCCAATCCGCGTCCTGGATATAACCGAAGGAGGCTGCGCTATTGGAGGCAGGATGTTTGGAGACGTCGGGGCAGACGTTATCAAGATCGAACCTCCGGGCGGCAGTCAATCGCGCCTCGGGCCGTACTACAAGAACAAAGAAGACCCCAATAATAGCCTTTTCTGGATGGCCTATAACTACAATAAAAGAGGCATAACTCTGGATATCCAGAAACCGGAAGGCCAGGAGCTTTTCAGAAGACTGGTCCTGACAGCGGACATTATCCTGGAATCTTTCGGTCCGGGATTTATGGGCAAACTGAATCTGGGATATGATGACATCAGTCAGATTAAACCTGACATTATCTATACATCTATCACACCCTTCGGTCAGACCGGACCGAAAGCCGGCTATAAAGCCAATGAGCTTACCGTCTGGGCTAGCGGCGGTTTCCTTAATGATTGTGGAGACCCCGATCGAGCTCCGGTATGGATCGGCTTTCCGCAGACCGGATTATTCGGTGGGGCCGAGGGCGCCGTGGGCTCGATGACCGCCCTGTGGCATCGTATCAACACAGGTGAAGGACAATATGTCGACGTGTCCATGCAGGAAGCTGCCATGGCTTCAAATATGAATGTGCTGCAAATGTGGGACGTTAATAAAGTCGAGTTCCGCAGGGTGGGCGCAGTCTCCTTTGTGGCGGCCACCCAGGTCAAGCAGCCAATTTACTTCCGCTGTAAGGATGGCTATATTATGATTCTGGCACTGGGCGGAAACGATCCCTACGCTACTTCTTCGGAGCACCTGGTGCAGTGGATGAAGGATGAGGGCATGTGCCCGGAATGGCTGGCGAAGCTGGACTGGTGGAAGGACTACAATGCCGCCGTCCTGAAACAGGACCTGGCCGATAAAGTGGGTGAAGCGATTGAGAATTTTACGCTTACCAAGACCAAAGATGAACTCTATGAAATAGGCGCCTTTGGTAAATATAAGCAAATGCTGGTCGCCCCGGTCTCAAATACCAAAGATATCAGTGAAGACGTCCAGCTAAAAGGACGGAATTTCTGGGTAAATATGGAGCATCCCGAACTGAAAGATGTCCTGCCTTACTGCGGGCCTTTCATTCGCCTGAGCGAGAGCCCCATCGAGTTCAAGAGGCGTGCTCCATTGATAGGTGAGCACAACAGCGAAATTTATAACCAGGAATTAGGCCTTCAGGAGGCCGACCTGAAAGCTCTGATAGATAAGGGAGTAATCTAAGATGACTGTGAAGATGAACAAAAAAGTGTTTGAAGGAATCAAAGTAGCCGAATTCGCCTGGGTAGTGGTCGGACCTTCTACCTCCCGTTACCTGGCAGACCACG
Source organism: Dehalococcoidales bacterium (assembly GCA_028718465.1). The sequence goes on from JAQULX010000006.1 coordinate 15,494, forward strand.
GCGCTACTGTAGTCAAGGTCGAGTCGCACAAGCGTCTGGATACCAACCGCATCAATGGTCCTTTTGTGGGCGGCGTACCCACCCCCGACGGAAGCATGTTTTACGGCAAACACAATCCCGACAAGTATTGCATCAGCATCGACCTCGGAAGCCCGGGCGGTAAAAAGCTGGCCTGGAAAATGATTGAATGGGCGGATGTCGTCACCGAGTCCTTCTCTCCCGGTACCATGGAGAAATGGGGCATGGGTTATGAAGATATCAAGAAAGTCAAACCGGATGTTATCTTCTTCAGTTCCAGTATGCAGGGCAGGGGCGGCCCCCATACCAGCTATGCCGGTTACGGTCAAAACGCAGTTAATTTCAGTGGTTTCTCAGAAGTCACCGGATGGGCGGACAGGTTGCCTTCGCCTCCTTACGGGGCCTATACGGACTATGTTAGCTGCCGCTTTGCCGCTTTTGCTATTATGGCGGCGCTGGAATACCGGCGGCGGACCGGCAAAGGTCAGTATATCGAGCAGTCCCAGTTTGAAAGCTCCATCCAGTTTTTCGCTCCTCCTATTATGGACTATCAAATCAACGGAAATATCATGAAACGGAATGGAAACCGCCTGCCTACGGCAGCGCCGCACGGCGTTTATCAGTGCAAGGGCGATGATAACTGGGTGGCAATGGGTGTAATGAACGAGGACCAGTGGTCCCGGTTCTGCCAGGCTATCGGCAATCCGGCCCTGTCTGCTCGGAAGGAGTTCGCCACACTGGCTGAAAGAAAAAGGAATGAAGACGCGCTGGACAAACTGGTTACCGATTGGACTCTCCCGCACACCTCCGAAGAGGTGGAGTCGATTTTGCAGAAAGCAGGCGTACCCTCCAACGTGGTAGAAAAGCCCTCCGATCTCTACAAGGACCCCCAACTGGAGCACCGGAAATATTTTACGCCGCTGGAACACTCTGCTATGGGACTGCAAAAATACGAAGCTCAGGGCTGTTTCATACTCTCGAAGACCCCGCGCGAGATCACCCGTCCGTCACCCTGCGTCGGCGAGCATAATGAATACGTTTTTAGGGACCTTCTGGGAATGAGCGATGATGAAATTGCCGAATATATTATCGATGGCAGCATCACCACCGAGTTCGTGGGGAGGATGACCAGTTCATTTTAATTCCAGAGGCTGAGAACATGGAAACAGCCCCGGTGAGATCTGGAACGAACTCACCGGGGCTGTTATTTTCGCTTCAGTAAACATGTTTATCCGGTAAACATACCCAGATACCAGTTCAATATCGGCGTACCCCAGAGCATAGTGATGATAGCAGCCAGTGAGAGAAACGGCCCGAAGGGAATGCCTTCTTTGCGTTTTTTAAGACGGAATATCAGCAGTGTCATCGCAGTCAGACCGCCCAAAATGATGGCTCCCAGTATTGCCACAAATACCTCGGCAAACCCGGTAGCCAGGCCGATCAGGGCTGCCATCTTGACATCTCCGAAACCCATGCCTCCGGGTATCACGATCGCCGGGATCAGCAGGAAAACAAATCCCGCCGCGCCACCGATAAGGGCGTTTATTATTCCGTTACCGGCAATGCCGGCATTGAGAATATCGTTCTTGATGAAGAAGGGCGCAATTATCAATGCCGCGATCAGTGAAGGATAAACGACCTTATTTAAAATCAATTTGTGATCCAGATCGATGATTGCGATCAATATAAATAAATATGAATAAAGCGCGATAAACCCCGTTTCCAGGGTAATGCCCCGGTACCAGAAAAGAAAGGCTGTAAAAACCCCGCACCCCACCTCAACCCATAATACTCTGAGAGGTATTTTTGATTCGCAGTGACGGCAGCGGCCGCGCAGGACGATATAACTGAGAATGGGGACCAGGTCCAGAGCGGTAAGCCGGCGCTGGCAGGCATCGCAGTGGGACGGCGGACGGCTCAAGGATTTGCCTTGAGGCAGACGGTCTGCGCAAACATTCAGGAAACTGCCGATCGAAGCTCCGAGCAGACCTGATAATATGATCAGATATATTTCCATGATTTTCTATATTGTGTATGTTTTTGTATTCGAGTTCAATAGTACTAAAGCATGGCCTTGATTTTCAAGTCCTGATGAAATTCGCCGGGGGTCATTTCGTTCTTTCAAGCCCACTGCGGACTGGATCCGGAATCTACCCGGTCTCCCCTTCTATATTCCTTAATCATTATTCTCTTCCTTCCCCACCGGGTGGACAGAAACACCTCCGAGCGAAGGGAATAATGTTCCCTGAAAAATGTAAAGGCCCTGAAAAGTCGCATAATCACCTTGTGATGTTCGGCGGCTATAGTGTAAAATTTACCTGTATTTAATGAAGGTGAAGATATGAAAGTAGAAAAATGCAAGGGAATGCGGGACCTCTTTCCCTCCGATATGGAAAAGTTCCGCCTGATTACTGAAATCTTCCGGGAATCGTGCAACAAATGGGGCTACGAAGAAGTCCGCACACCGACCCTGGAGCACCTGCACCTGTTTACCCAGGCAGGTACTCTCACTCCCGGTATGCTAAACAAAGTCTACTCATTCCTGGATTGGGACGGCTGGAGCGGCGAAAGGGTTGTCCTTCGCCCGGATGCAACCATACCGGTCGCCAGGATGTTTATCGAAAGCATGTCCGGAAAAGAGCTGGCAAAACTGTTCTATATCGTTAATACATTTATATTCGAAGAGACCGGGAAGAAGAGCCGGGAAAAGTGGCAGTCCGGTGCTGAGCTTATCGGCATGGGTTCTCCGCTCGCTGATGTAGAACTGATCGTGCTGGCTTCAGAGGTCTTGAAAAGGCTGGGCCTCAAAGATATAGAGATTAAGCTATCCCATGCCGGCCTCACCCGCGGCATTCTTCAGAAACTGGGGCTTGCGGAAGAGGAGCAGCAGCAAATATTTAACGGCCTGCTGGATGGAGACCCCGGCGTGCTTACCAGAATAAAAAAGGAAAAACCGGAACTGGCCCCCATTTTAGCCTTGCAGGGCCAATCTTCCGGATTTGTTAAAAACCTGGCCGCCTCTCTGACTCTGGATTTGCCTGAGCTCAAACCGCAGGTTGACGACTTTGTTTATATCGCGGACACGCTGCAATCTCTGGGAATCAATTACCATATTGATATCGCTTCACTAAGAGGATTTGAATACTATACCGGGGTTATTTTTCAACTGTTTATCAACGACGAAAAGGTGGGTGGGGGCGGTCGCTATGATGCCTTGATTCCGGCAATGGGAGGCAGTAATACTCCGGCTTCCGGTTTTGCCCTTTATCTTGACCTGCTGATGGATATGGTTCAGTCCTCGAAGATAGCACCCGGGCCCATGCCCAAAATACTGGTAAAAATGGAACCCGGGACATCTAGGCCGGGATTTTCGGCGGCGGAACGATTGAGAGAAGCCGGTTATATCGTCAAACTGCACCTTGGCGGAAGAGGACCGATGGAAATCGATTGGGAACTGGATGTGCGCAGCAAGGCCCCACCCCTGGCGTTAATCGATGTATCCGGCAACAAACAATTCGAATTCCAGACTATTGAGGAAGTGCTGCAAAAAATTGGCGGCTAGCTTTCCTGGCCTGTACTGGAGATAAAAGGTTGTATACATGCAGATAAGAATTGCTTTACCTAAAGGCCGACTGCTTGATGACACGGCCAAACTGAATAGCATCACCGGATGGAACTTGCAGGACTATTCGGAAGGCTCTCGGCTGTATCACCTCAGCTCTACCATCCTGTCCGATCTTTCCGGGAAAATCCTCCATGAAAAGGATATTCCCATCCAGGTTGCCATAGGCAACTACGACCTGGGGATATGCGGGCTCGATTGGATCCAGGAGTTGCTGGTGAAGTATCCCGGAAGCAACCTGGTCAAGGTCGCAGACCTGGGGTATGGGGAGCTGTCCATATTCCTGGCAGCCAGCCGCTTTTCCCGGTTCTCCAGTCTGGAAAGTATTCGCACTTGCGAAAAGGTGATCGACATCGCCAGCGAATATCCGAACCTGGCTGAATCACTGGCCCTTGGCTGCAGCATCCGGCGTTTTAATATTTTCCCCCTCTGGGGGGCCGCCGAAATCTATCCTCCGGAAAACGCCGACCTGGTCCTTTTGTCCGCCAGAAGCGGAGAAGATATACCAGCCAGTCTCATTCCGGTAACCAGGGTCCTGGACTCCACAGCCTGCCTGGTGGCCAACAGGACCAGCCTGGAAAATAAGGACCTCAGCGGTATTCTGCGCTCTATTTATGTCAATTATAAACCGGCTTCTCCGTCTGTCTTTCCACAGCCCCTGAGTCCGGAAAGCCGCCCGGAGCCGCCTCCGGCCTTTATGCCTGCCGACTCGGTCCGTCTGGCTTTGCCGGACGGCCACCAGCAAAAACATATGGTCGCTATTCTGAGCAAAGCCGGCATCAATATCAGGGACTATCCCTCCGTCAACGCAAACAGAAGGCCGACAGCGGATATTCCCGGCCTGACGGTAAAAGTCATTCGCCCCCAGGATATGCCTTTGCAGATAGCCAACGGCAAATTTGACATCGCAGTCACCGGCCGGGACTGGGTCATGGAGCATCTGTACCAGTTCCCATCCAGCCCGCTGGTCGAACTGGCCGACCTTAAATATGGCTGGGTAAAAATCGTTGCGGCTGTTCATAATGATTTGCCTGTCAATGATATCGCCGGTATAAGAAAGATCATAGCCGAGAAAAGCGGGCGGATCAGGGTGGCGTCTGAATACGTCAGGATTGCGGACAAGTATGCACGGGACAATCACCTGGGCATGTACAGAATTATACCCACCTGGGGCGCTACGGAAGCTTTTCTGCCGGATGACGCCGATATCCTCATTGAAAATACCGAGACCGGAGGCACCCTGAAGCGTCATAATCTGAAAATAATCGATACCCTCTTTGAATCGACCGCTTGCCTGATAGCCAACGCTGGTTCTCTCAGCTCGGAGAAAGCCGGTATTATCAGGAATATTGCGGAAAGACTACAGACCGCGGTCAAGGAGAAATAGATTGGAAATCATCGAAGGTTTTGCCGCAGCCAGCGCCCGGTTGTCCCGCCGGACTGTTTCCGGGGCAGGTGGAATATCTCCCCGGATGCAATCCCGCTTAAAAGAGATTTTCGGCGCGGATATCGGCCTTGAGGAGGCTGTCGCCCGCATCCTGGATGATGTCCGTAATCAGGGCGATCAGGCGGTACTAGATTACACATTCAGGATTGACGGCTTCAGACTGAAGTCAATTGAAATAAAACCCGAGCAGATCAGAGAAGCTTACTCGCAAACTGATAAGGAACTGGTTGAGGCTTTGACTGTCGCAGCCGGGCGCATCCGCAGTTTCCATGAAGCGCAAAAAGAGCATCTTTTTCAGGGAGTGAATGGTGATGAATGGGATCAACTGGTGCGGCCCTTGGCCAGAGTGGGAGTCTATGCTCCGGGCGGCACTGCCAGCTACCCCTCGACGGTACTGATGACGGCTATTCCGGCCAGGGTCGCCGGAGTAAAAGAGATTATTCTGGCGACTCCTCCCCGCAATGACGGCGCCATACCTCCCGCTACCCTGGTCGCCGCCGATATCGCCGGAGTAGACCGCGTTTTCAGCATCGGCGGAGCCCAGGCTATCGCAGCAATGGCCTACGGAACAGCCTCGGTGCCCGCCGTAGACAAGGTTTGCGGGCCGGGTAATATCTTTGTCGCACTGGCGAAAAACATGGTTTTCGGCGCTGTGGATATCAGA